>JBJMQK010000227.1:0-2625 GCA_045802735.1 Anaeromyxobacteraceae bacterium
TCGACAACCAGCGCGAGGTGGTGCTGAACGAGCGGCGGCAGTCGTACGAGATGCAGCCCTACGGGACCTCGTACGAGGTCCTGCTCGCGAACCTGTGGACGCCCGACTTCCCCTACCACTGGCTCCCCATCGGCACGCCCGAGGACGTGAAGGCGGCGACCCTCGACGACGTGCGCGAGTTCTTCAAGCGCTGGTACGGGCCGAACAACGCCTCGCTCGCCATCGCCGGCGACTTCGATCCCAAGGAGGCGCGGCGGCTCGTGGAGAAGTGGTTCGGGCCCATCCCCGCGCCGCTGCGCCCCGAGCACCAGGAGCCCGTCCCGAAGCCGCTCCCCTCGGAGAAGCGGGTGACGATCGAGGACAACGTGGAGCTGCCGCGGGTGTACGTGGCCTGGCAGTCGCCGAAGGCGTTCGCCGACGGCGACGCGGCGCTCGACATGCTCTCGTCGATCCTCTCCGACGGGAAGAGCGCGCGCCTCGTGAAGCGGCTCGTCATCGAGGAGCGCATCGCGCAGGGCATCTCCGCGAGCCAGGGCTCGCAGCGGCTCGCCTCGACCTTCCTCGTCGTGGCGACGCCGAAGCCGAACGTCCCCGTCGAGCGGCTCCTCAAGGAGATCGACGAGGAGGTGGCGCGGCTCGCGAGCGAGGGTCCGACGCAGGGCGAGCTCGACCGCGCGGTCACGAAGGCGCTCTCCGGCGCGATCTTCAGCCTGGAGCCGGTGGGTGGCTTCGGCGGCCGCGCCGCGTCGCTCAACCACTACTACCTCGAGACCGGCGACCCCGGTTACTTCCCGAAGGACGTGGGGCGGTACCCGAAGCTCTCGCTCGCCGACGTGCGCGACGCCGCGAAGAAGTACCTCCGCAAGGACGCGCGGGTCATCCTCACGGTCATGCCGCGCGGGGACGCGCCAGCCACCGCGCCCTCTGCCGGACCACGGGGCGCGCCGCCCGCCGCGGGCGCCCCCACCGCCGCGAAGAAGGGAGTGCGCTGATGTCTGCCCGACCGCTCGTCGCCATCGCGGCGGCCCTCGCGCTCGCCGTCGCCTGCCGCCACGCCGAGCCTGCGCCCGAGGCCGCCGCCGCCGACGCCCAGCGCGGATCGCCGCCGCGCCAGGCGAACGGGCAGACCACCGCGCGCCCGCAGCCCGCTCCCGAGGCGGCCGCCGCGGCCGCCGACCCGCGCGCCGCGGTGCCGAAGCCCGGGCCCGCGCCGGCGCTGAAGGTGCCGCCGCAGCGTCACTTCCAGCTCTCGAACGGCCTCAGGGTGCGGCTCGTCGAGTACCACCGGCTGCCGATCGTCGCGCTGCACCTCGTCGTCGACGCCGGCGCCCTGCACGACCCGCCGAACAAGCCGGGCCTGGCGAGCTTCACCGCCGCGATGATGACCGAGGGCACGAAGCGCCGCACCGCCACGAGGATCTCGGACGACCTCGGCTTCCTCGGCGCGAGCCTCTCGGCGGGCGCCGGCTTCGACTCGGCGTCGCTCTCGGGATCGGTGCTGACCTCGCGCCTCGACGGGCTCCTCGACGTCTTCGCCGACGTCCTCCTCCACCCGATCTTCCCGAAGGGCGACTTCGCGCGCGTGCAGGACAGCCGGCTCGTCTCGCTCATCCAGCAGCGCGACGTGCCCGGCGCCGTCGCGTCGAAGGCGTTCGCGAAGCTTTACTGGGGCGACCACCCCTACGGCCACTGGCTCCTCGGCACCGAAGGGTCCCTCAAGGCGATGCGGCGCGAAGACCTCGCGCGCTACCACGCCGCGCGCTGGCGCCCCGGCGCAGCGGAGCTGGTCGTGGTCGGCGACGTCACCGAGGAGGTGTTGCGGGCGAAGCTCGAGCGCGTCCTCGGCGCCTGGAAGGGCGGCGCACCGCCGCCGACGAAGATCGCCTTCGTGCAGCCGGGCCGGCTCCAGACGGTGCTCATCGAGAAGGCGAAGGCGCCGCAGGCGTTCGTGATGATGGGGATGCCGGGGTTCGAGCGGTCGGCGCCCGACTACGTCCCGGCGGAGGTCGCGTTCCAGGTGCTCGGCGGCGGGATGTCGTCGCGGCTCTTCCGGAACCTGCGCGAGAAGGAGGGCTACACCTACGGCATCTACGCGCGCTCCGAGTCGCGCAAGCTCGGCGGGACGAGCTTCATCGTCGGCAGCGTGAAGTCGGACGTGACCGGGCCGGCGACGAAGGCGCTCTTGCAAGAGATCCAGGAGCTCCGCGACACGCCGGTGCCGGACCCCGAGCTGGACGTCGCGCGGAACTCGCTCCTCCTGTCGCTCCCGGGCGACTTCGCGACGGCGGCGGGCATCGCCGGCAAGCTCGCCGAGGAGGTGATCTACGGCCTCCCCGACGACTACTGGGATTCGTACGCGGCAGAGGTCGCGAAGGTCTCCGCGGACGACGTGCGCCGCATCGCGCAGCGCTACCTCGACCCCGCGAAGCTCACGACGGTGATGGTGCGCGACGCGGGCGCCGTCAAGCCGCAGCTCGCCGGGCTCCCGCTCGGCGACGTCGAGGTGCGCGCAGGACCGACGCGCGGGGGAAAAACGCCAGCAGATACGCGCGCCGCGAGGTGAGGTCCGACCCCTCGGCTAGAGTGGCGATCGTGGGGGCGAGGGCCCCCCGGTACGCCCCATGG
>JBJMQK010000274.1:0-8115 GCA_045802735.1 Anaeromyxobacteraceae bacterium
GCACGTTCGCGTACGACGCCGCGAGCGGCGCCTACGGCGAGCTGCAGGCCGGGAGCTACCTCTTCATGGACCGCGACTACGCCGACAACGAGCGCGACGCGGCGGCGCCCGCCTGGGAGCACGCGCTGTTCGTGAAGTCACAGGTGGTGAGCGTCGGCGCGCGTCACGCGGTCGTCGACGCCGGGCACAAGAGCCACGCGGTCGACTCCGGGTTGCCGCGCGTCCACGACCCGGCGGGCCGCCGCACCTTCGCGTTCGAGAACGGCGGCGACGAGCACGGGATCGTGCGGCCGCCCGACGGCGCGCCGCTCCCCGCGCTCGGCGAGGCGATCTGGCTCGTGCCGGGCCACTGCGATCCGACCGTGAACCTGTACGACCGCTACGTCGGCGTGCGCGGCGGCCTCGCCGCGGGCACGGTCGAGCGGCTCATCCGCATCGACGCGCGCGGCGCGTTGACGTGAGCGCGTCCGTCCTTCGACTCCGCCGCTCCGCAGCGGAGCGGAGTCGAAGGGTCACCGCTTCCGCTTCGGCCGCCACGACCCGACGAGGCGAGGCTTTCCGCCCGCGGCAGCGGAGCTCTCGCCGCCGCCCGCGCTCGCCGCGGGCCGGCTCCTCGCGGCAGCGCGCGGGGCCGCCCGCGCTCCGCCGCGACCTCCGCCGCCGCCGCTGCGTCCACCCGTCCGGCGGGGGCGCTCGCGCTCGCCGGCCTCGGGCGACTTCGCGCTGCGCTCCAGCTCCGCCTGGAACGTCGCGCTCTCGCGCGGGACGTCGGCGCGGGTGATCTGCGCGCGCGTGAGCCGCTCGATCGCCTGCAGCAGCTCGCGCTCCTCGGGCGAGGTGAACGTCGAGGCGCGGCCGCTCGCCGCCGCGCGCGCGGTGCGGCCCACGCGGTGGACGTAGTCCTCCGCCACGTGCGGCAGGTCGAAGTTCACGACGTGCCCGATGTCGGCGACGTCGATGCCGCGCGCCGCGATGTCGGTCGCGACGAGCACGCGGTAGGTGCCGTCCTTGAAGCCGTCGAGCGCGGAGCGGCGCTGCGACTGCGAGCGGTCGGCGTGGATGCGCGCCACCTTGTGGCCGGCGCGGTCGAGGCCCTTCGCGACGCGGTCGGCGCGGCGCTTCGTGCGCGTGAAGACGAGCGTCGAGACGTCGTCGCGCTCGAGCAGCGCGAGGAGGAGCGCGAGCTTCTCCGTCTGCGGCGTGTGGAACACCTGCTGGTCGGCGCGCGCCGCGGTCGGCCCGCTGCGCGCGACCTCGACCCGGACCGGATCCTTGAGGTGCGCGCGCGCGTACTCCGCCACCTCCCCGCCGATCGTCGCCGAGAAGAGCAGCGTCTGGCGCGGCTTCGCCACGCGCGCGAGGATCTTGTCGAGCTGGGGCTTGAACCCCATGTCGAGCATCCGGTCGGCCTCGTCGAGGACGAGGACCTCGATGGCGTCGAGCTTCGCGGTCCCCTGCTGCAGGTGGTCGACGAGCCGCCCCGGCGTCGCGATGATCACCTCGCGCCGGTCGCGCAGCGCCGCGGTCTGGTTCCCCATCCCGACGCCGCCGATGATCACCGCGCCGCGCACGTGCCGCCCGCGCCCGAAGCGCTCCAGCTCCTCGCCGATCTGCAGGGCCAGCTCGCGCGTGGGCGCGAGCACGAGCGCGCGCGTCCCCATCTTTCCGGCGAGCTTCTCGATGATGGGGAGCAGGAAGGCGGCGGTCTTGCCGGTGCCGGTCGCCGCGGTGCCGATGACATCGCGCCCGAGGAGCGCCGGAGGGATGGCGCCTGCCTGGATCGGCGTCGGGTGCTCGAAGCCGGCGCGGTCGAGGGCGTGCAGCGCCTCGCGCGAGAGCTTCAGGTCGGCAAATGAGGTCACGGTCAACGAACGGCTCCGATCGAGGTCGAGTGGGTTTCAACCCGGACCTTAGATCCGCGCGTTCGCTTTCCGCAGGAAATAGCGCTCGTTCGTCTCGAGAATATTCTTGTACGCGAGCATCTGGTCGGCGGCGGGGAGCCCCGCCTCGAGGCGCACGCAGAAGTCGACGCGCCGCCGGCGCACCTCGAGCCAGGGCGCGCCGGCGTGGTCGATGCGCCAGGTGCGCCGCCGCGAGAGCGCCACGCGCAGCCCGCGCACCCACTTCGGGAAGAGCCCCGCGGAGAGCGCGAGCACGATCCCGAGCGCCCCGGGCGCGCCGCCGCCGGCGCGGAGCGCCGTGATCCCGACGAGCGCCAGCAGCGCCGCCTGCACGAGGAGGTTCTTCCAGATGCACCAGGCCCAGACGCTCCCGCGCTTCGCGACGGAGAAGCAGCCGGTCGCGTCGTAGGCGCGCCGCTGGTCGGGCGTGAGGTGCTCGAGGAGGAGGGCGCGCGCCCGCGCGTCCGCCTGCCGGCCGACGCTCGCGGCCATGCAGCTACCCGCCGACGAGCGCGGGCTGCAGGATGATCTCCTTCGCGCGCGGGTCGAAGCGGCGGATCTGCGTGCCGCCACGCCTCGTCTCGTCGGGGACGAACGCGAGGTACCCCTTCCCCACCCTCGCCTCGAACACGGAGCGCGCCGCGTCGAGCCGCGCGTCGGGTGCGTCCGGGTCGTACTCGTACGAGTCATCGCCCGACACGCTCAGCACTCGCAGGACCGCCATGCCGTCACCTCCTCTTCGGAGGATGGCCCTCGCCGACGCGCGCGGCAGCCACCCGCCGGGTGGACCGCTGGCGGCCGGCCAGGCGCTCGGGTGACGCGCCCCGCGAGAAAGCCGTAAGACGGCCCGCGGTCATGCGTCTCCGCTCATGAACGGGGCGATGCCCCACCAACCGGAGAGACGAAGATGCCCGACACGACCTGCACCTGCCGCGACTGCCACGCGAAGACCTGCCGCTGCTCCGAGCGCCGCGCCGCCGATGCGCCTCCCTCGCCCGTCCGCTGCTGCTGCGGGAAGGCCTGCGGCTGCGGCGAGACGTGCGCCTGCCCGCCGTCGTGCGGCTGCGCCTAGGGAATTCCGGAGGAGCCCCGCGCGCCTCGTTCGGGGCGGGGGCTCCTCCTTCGACTCATGGCGGCGCCCGTCGAATCGATCCGCAGCGTCGTTTCCGCCGCCATGATCAAGATCCGGCGCCTGCGACGCCTCAGTCCGGGGGGCGAGACTCTCCCCCCGAGACCCCCCTCGCGAGCGTCACCTCGAGTGAGTAGGCGCCGTAGGAGGAAGTCATGACGGAAGACCCGACCGACCCCGTCGAGCGCCCGCTCGAGCGCGACGTCGTCGACGTGCTCGTCGAGAACCACCGCGCGTTCCGCGGCTTCCTCGAGAAGCGCGTCGGGAGCCGCGCGGTGGCGGAGGACCTGCTTCAGGAGGCGTTCGCGCGCGGCCTCGAGCGCCTGCCGCCGCTCGCTGGCGAGGAGTCGGCGGTGGCGTGGTTCTACAAGGTCCTGCGCAACGCCGTGGTGGACCACCACCGCCGCGGCGGCGCCGGCGAGCGCGCGCTGGCGGCGCTCGCGCGCGACCTCGAGGACCGCGTCGAGCCGGACCTCGACACGCGCAACGCCGTCTGCCGCTGCGTCGCGCGGCTCTCGGAGACGCTCAAGCCCGAGTACGCGGCCGCGCTGCGCCGGGTGGAGGTGGACGGCCTCTCGGTGCAGGAGTTCGCGGCCGAGGCGGCGATCACGCCCAACAACGCCAGCGTCCGGCTCTTCCGCGCGCGCGAGGCGCTGCGCAAGCGCGTCGTGCGCTCCTGCGGCACGTGCGCCGAGCACGGCTGCCTCGACTGCACCTGCGGCTCCGGCGGAGCGGGCCCCTGCTCCTGACCGATCCTCGCGAACCGCCCCAGAGCTCGAGCGACCCAGGGGCGGCGGAAACCCGGGTGACACCGTGCGCTCGCACCTCCACGCACGCCGCGCCGTGCCCACGACGGTGCGTGATGGCTGCCTGCGCCGGACAGCGCGCCCGATCCCCGCCGGCACGACACATGCTTCGCGATCCCGCGATGGCTCTCGATCCCGAATTCCTCGCTCTCGCCGAACGCTTCCTCAAGTTCGTCTCGCACGAGACGGGCTGCCCCATGATCGTGTGCGATGGCGACGGCACGATCGTGAAGGCGAACGTGAAGAGCCGCATCGGCCAGGTCCACCCGGGCGCGCGCCGCATCATGCGCGGCGAGGTCGACGAGCTCGCGGTCTCCGCCGAGGACGAGGCGGCGAACCCGATGACGAAGCAGGGCTACAACTGCCCGGTCGTCGTCGACGGCGAGCGCGTCGCGTCGTTCGGCATCGCCGGCTCGGTGGCGACGGTGCGCCCGGTGGCGCGGGTGGCGGCGCTCGTCCTCGCCGGCTGGGTGAAGGAGCTGCGCCAGCAGCAGGCGCTGCGCGAGGTCGCCGGCCGCGTCTTCAAGGCCATCGGCGGGCTCGGCGCACGCGCCCGCGCCGCAGCGGATGGCGCCGCGGCCGACGCCAGGGCGAGCGCGGCGGCCGCGCGCGAGGCCGCCGACAAGGTGGAGCGGGCCGGCAAGGTGGTGGGCGCGGTGCAGGGCATCGCGCAGCAGAGCCGCATCCTCAGCATCAACGGCGCCGTCGAGGCGACGCGCGCCGGCGACAGCGGACGATCCTTCGGCGTCGTCTCGAAGGAGATGACGCGGCTCGCGGACGAGACGAAGGACGCGTCCCGCGAGATCCAGGCGACGCTCGCCGAGATCGGCAAGGCCATCCAGCACGTGTCCGACCAGGTATCGAAGACGGCGAGCTCCACCGCGGAGCAGGCGCGCACCCTGTCCGACGTGACGGGCTCGGTGACCGAGCTCGAGACGGCCATCGCCCACCTGCAGAAATCCTTCGGCGACGGCGCGCGCGCCGGCGCGCGCTGACCATCGGCGCGAGCGGGTCTAACCTGAACGAGCGATCACGATCCGGAAACGGCCGCTCTACGCGCCGCAGGCGCGAAGCAGGGACAGCGCCACGAAGTGGCGCGTGGGCCCCTGCGAGCAGGAGGGGGCCCCTGACGAGCTTTGCTCGGCAGGGGGAGGGCGCAGCCCTCCTTCGAATGTAGCTGAACGACAGCGTGATGAGAGAGCACGAAGTGATCTCGAATCACGAACTGTCGTTCAGCGCAGCGCGAGGCCCCAGGGCTTGCCGCCGACCGGGATCTTCTTCCGGATCGCCCCGCTCGCGACGTCGATCACCGACACGTCGTCCGAGCCGCCGTTGGCGGTGTAGAGCTTCTTCCCGTCGGGGGTGATCGCGATGCCCCACGAGCGCGCGCCGCCCGTCTCGACGGTGCGGAGCACCTCGAAGGTGGTCGTGTCGATCGCGGTGGCGCTGCCGGCCCGCCCGTTCGAGACCCACAGCGTCTTCCCGTCGGGCGCGAGCGCGAGCCCCATCGGTCGGGCGCGCGGCGCGTCGACGCGGATCGTGCGCAGGACGCGGTGCGCGCGCGCGTCGACGACGGTCACCGTCCCGCCCTCCTCCGCGGTGACGAAGGCGAGCGCCCCGTCGCGCGTGAAGAGCACCGTGCGCGGGCGCCCCGCGACCGCGAAGGAGCCGAGCACCGCGCCGTCCGGCCCGAGCGCGGTCACCCGCGAGGCGCGCTCGCTCGTCACGTACACGGCGCCGCCGTCGGGGCGCGTCGCCACGCCCTCGGGCTCCTCGCCGACCGGCGCCGAGGTGACGATGCGCGCGCTCTCGACGTCCACGACGGACGCGCCGGCGACGTCCTCGTTGGACACGTAGAGCCGCCGCCCGTCGGGCGAGAGGTCGAAGTTCTCCGGGTCGACGCCGCTCGGCAGCATCCGCACCACGGCGCCGCGCGCCAGGTCCACGACGGCGATCCCGTCCTTGGCACGATCCCCGGCGCCGCTCTCGCGCTCGGTCCCGGGCGGCGCGATCGGCGTGCCGGAGACCGCCACGTAGAGGAGGCGTCCGTCGGGCGAGACGCGCAGGCCGCGCGGGCGGTTCCCGACCGGGATCGTGGCGACCACCGCGTCCGTCGCGGTGTCGACGACCGAGACGTCGTTCGACACCTCGTTCGAGACGTAGAGGCGCGGCGCGGCCGCCGGAGCGGCCCCGCTGGGCGCGTGGGCGCAGGCGAGGGCGAGCGCCAGGGCAAGGGCGAGAGCGGTGCGCACGGGTCGGTCCTGTCGTGGGATCAGCGGACGATCGGCTTGTAGCGGATGCGCTTCGGCTTCGCGCCTTCCTCGCCGAGGCGGCGCCGCTTGTCCGCCTCGTACTCCTGGTAGTTGCCGGTGAAGAAGCTCCACTGCGAGTTGCCCTCGGCGGCGAGGATGTGCGTCGCGATGCGGTCGAGGAACCAGCGGTCGTGCGAGATGACGAGCACCGTGCCGGCGTACTCGAGGAGCGCGTCCTCGAGCGCGCGCAAGGTCTCGACGTCGAGGTCGTTCGAGGGCTCGTCGAGGAGCAGCACGTTCGCGCCCTGCATGAGCGTCTTCGCGAGGTGGAGCCGCCCGCGCTCGCCGCCCGAGAGCGTCCCCACCACCTTCTGCTGGTCGGCGCCCTTGAAGTTGAAGCGCCCGATGTAGGCGCGGCTCGGCATCTCGTAGCGCCCGACCTGCATGAGGTCGCGGCCGCCGGACAGCTCGTCGAACACGGTCTTGCCCGACGACAGGTTCTCGCGGCTCTGGTCCACGAACGCGACCTTCACCGTCTGTCCGACCGCGACCTGGCCGGCGTCGGGCTTCTCCACCCCGGTGATCATCTTGAAGAGCGTCGACTTGCCGGCGCCGTTCGGGCCGATGATGCCGACGATCGCGCCCGGCGGGACGATGAACGACAGGTCGTCCATGAGCAGGCGATCGCCGAACCCCTTCGACACGCCCTTGAACTCGACGACGTCCTTGCCGAGCCGCTCGGCGACCGGGATGAAGATCTCCTGCGTCTCGTTGCGCTTCTGGTACTCGACCGACGACAGCTCCTCGAAGCGCGCCAGGCGCGACTTCGACTTGGCCTGCCGCGCCTTCGGGTTCTGCCTCACCCACTCCAGCTCCTGCTTCATGGCCTTGATGCGCGCGCTCTCCTGCTTCGCCTCCACCTCGAGGCGCTGCTCCTTCTGATCGAGCCAGGACGAGTAGTTGCCCTTCCACGGGATGCCGCGCCCGCGGTCGAGCTCGAGGATCCACTCCGCGGCGTTGTCGAGGAAGTAGCGGTCGTGGGTGACGGCGACGACGGTCCCCGGGAACCGCGTGAGGAACTGCTCGAGCCACTCGACGGACTCGGCGTCGAGGTGGTTCGTCGGCTCGTCGAGGAGCAGCATGTCGGGCTTCGAGAGGAGGAGCTTGCAGAGCGCGACGCGCCGCTTCTCGCCGCCGGAGAGGTGCTGCACCTTCGCGTCCCAGGGCGGGAGGCGCAGGGCGTCCGCCGCGATCTCGAGCGCGTTCCCGGTGTCGGCGCCGGCGTTCGCGATGATGGCCTCGAGCCGCGCCTGCTCCTCGGCGAGCTTCTCCATGTCCGCCTCGGGCTCGGCGTACGCGGCGTACACCGCCTCGAGCTTCGCCTGCGCCTGGGCGACCTCGCCCTGAGCGGACTCGACCTCCTCGCGCACGGTCTTCTCGCCGTCGAGCTTCGGCTCCTGCGGCAGGTAGCCGATCCGGATGCCGGACTGGCGCTGGACCTCGCCCTCGAACTCGTCGTCCGCGCCCGCCATGATGCGCAGCACCGTGGACTTGCCGGAGCCGTTCAACCCGAGCAGGCCGATCTTCGCGCCATGGAAGAACGAGAGGGAGATGTCCTTGATGATCTGCCGCTTGGGCGGGACGATCTTGCTCACGCGGAGCATCGACATCACGTACGGGGGCATAGGGCGTCAGTCCTAACCGAACTCCGGGGCCGAAGGAAACGCCGACGCAGGAACCTGGATGCCGGCCCTGGCCAAGGTTAGGTTCGCGCCATGGCGAAGACCCGGATCGGCATCCTCACCGGCGGCGGAGACGTCCCCGGCTTGAACTCCGTGATCAAGAGCGTCGTCTACCGCGGCGCCGAGAACGACTGCGAGGTGGTGGGCATCCGTCGCGGCTGGGAGGGGCTCACGCACCTCGACCTCGACGACCCCGCGAGCGAGAAGCGCTACGTGCTGCCGCTCACGCGGGAGAACACCCGCACGGTCGATCGCACGGGGGGCACCTTCCTCCACTCCAGCCGG
>JBJMQK010000280.1:0-4900 GCA_045802735.1 Anaeromyxobacteraceae bacterium
GAGGTCCTGCTCGCGGGCGTGGTCCCGGCGGCGGTGCTCGTCCCGGCGCTGCTCGCGGTCGTGGCCGTCGTCGCCTGGCGCGCCGGAGCGAGCGTCGAGCGCACCGTCGAGACGCTCGCGCGCGGGCAGCTCGAGCGCGCCGTGGCGGACTTCCGGCTCACCTGCGACACGGCGAACCAGGAGACGACGCGCCGCCTCCAGACGAGCCTCGCGCTCGCCGAGGCGACGCTGCGCCGCGCCGGGGGGTTCGCGCTCGGCCCCGGGTCGGTGAGCTGGCGGGTGATGAGCCAGGTGGACCTCGCCGAGCACGACGCGACGCTGCCGGAGCCGCTCCTCGGCGGCGTGCCCATCGAGAAGAACTTCGATCCCGATCGGCCGTCGATGCTCGTGGACGAGATCCAGCGCCTCGCCGGCAGCGAGGCGACGCTGTTCCAGCGGATGAACGAGTCGGGCGACATGCTCCGCGTCGCGACCAGCGTCCGCAGCCAGGCAGGGCGGCGGGCGATCGGGACATACGTGCCGGCGGTGGGTCCGGATGGCCCGGCCCCCGTCGTCGCCGCGGTGCTGCGCGGCGAGCGCTACGAGGGGATCGCCTGGGTCGTCGACGCCTGGTACGTGACCGCGTATCAGCCGGTCCGTGGCCCGGAGGGTCGGATCGACGGCATGCTCTTCGTGGGGGTCCGCCAGGACTCGATCGAGGCGCTGCGCCGCGCGGCGGCGGCGATGCGCTTCGGCGCGAGCGGGAACCTCCTCGTGCTCGGGCGGAGCGGCGCGCAGCGCGGGCGGCTCCTCATGGGCTCGGGGCCGGAGGAGGGTGCCGACCTCGGCGGCGATGTCGACCAGCGCACCGGGCGGCCCTTCATCCGCGAGATCCTGGACCGCGCGCCCGCGCTCGGGCCCGCCGAGATCGGCAAGGACGCGTACACGCGCCGCGCGCTCGGAGGCGCGCCGCCGAAGCGCAGGATCGCGGCCTACGTCCACTTCGCGCCCTGGGACTGGGTCGTCCTCGCCGCGATGGACGCGGCGGAGGCGCCGGCGGCGAGCCTCGAGGTGCGGCGCGCGCTCGCCGCGCTCGCGATCATCGTGTGCGCCCTCGCCGCGGCCGCGCTCGTCAGCGCCGGCGTGTTCGCCGCGCGCGCCGCCGCGAAGGCGCTCGATGCGCACCACGCGGCGCGCGCGCGGGAGCGCACGGCGGAGCTTGCGCGCACGAACGAGGCGCTCGCGCGCCTGCAGGAGACGCAGGAGCAGCTCGTGCTCGCCGACCGGCGCATCACCGTGGGCCGGCTCGCCGCGGGCGTCGCCCACGAGATCAACAACCCGCTCGCCTGGCTCACCGGCAACCTCCAGTTCATCGCCGAGGAGCTCGTCACGCTCCGCCAGGCGGTGGCCGCCCGCGACGACGCCGCCGCGGGGCAGATCCTCGACGAGCTCGACCTCGCGGTCCACGAGACGCAGGAGGGCGGGCGGCGGGTCGCCGTGATCGTGCGCGGCCTGAAGACGTTCGCCCGCGACGACGACGACCGCCGCGCGCCGCTCGACCTCGACGCGGCGCTCGACGCGGCGATCGGGATGGCGATGCACGAGATCAAGCACCGGGCGCGCCTCGTCCGCGCATTCGAGGCCGCGCCCCGCGTCGTCGGGAACGAGGTGCGGCTCTCGCAGGTGTTCCTGAACCTCCTCATGAACGCGGCGCAGGCCCTGCCGGACGACGGCCTCGACGAGCACCAGATCCGGGTCTCGCTCGCGGTCGAGCCGGACGGCGACGCGGTGGTGGAGGTCCACGACACAGGCTCGGGCATCACGCCGGAGAACCTCCCGCGCATCTTCGAGCCGTTCTTCACGACGAAGCCGGTCGGGGTCGGCAGCGGCCTCGGGCTCTCCATCTCGCGCAACATCGTGCAGAGCCACGGCGGCGACATCACCGTCGCGAGCGCGCCGGGGCGGGGCACCACCTTCCGCGTCGTCCTGCCGACCGAGATCCGTGCGCGCGCGGCCGCCGAGGTGTAGAGGTCCGGCGCCGCGTGGACCGGAGGAGTGATGGTCGTGCTCGATTGCGTTGACGCTCGCGATGGCTCACCGCCATGACGTACGAACCGCTGCGCGAGGTGCCCCCCGCCGCCGGCTGGGGGAAGGGCGACGTCCTCGTCCTGTTCGGCGAGCTGTTCGGGCGTGGCTACGCGAACGGGATCGTCGACGAGGCGCGGCGCGCCGGGATGACGGTCGTCGGCGCGACGGTCGGGCGGCGAGAGCCCGACGGGACGCTCCGGCCGCTCACGCCCGACGAGCTCTCGCAGGCCGAGGCGAACCTCGGCGGGCGCATCGTGAACGTGCCGCTCGAGGCGGGCTTCGACCTCGAGCCCGCGGCCGGCGGCGGACCTTCACCGGCAGAGCAGCTCAAGGGCGCGCGGCCCGAGGCCTGGCAGAGCTTCGCGCTCGACTGGGCGCTCGTCGAGAGCGCGCGCGAGGCGGGCGTGCGCCGCTTCGAGCAGAACCTCGCCGCGTTCGTCGCCGCGCTCGAGGACCTCGTGCCGGCCGGCGCGAACGTGCTCTTCGTCCACACCATGGCGGGCGGCTTCCCGAGGGCCCGCGTGTACATGCCGCTCCTCACGCGCATCTTCCGCGGCACGGGCGAGAAGTACCTCCCGTCGGACGGCTTCTGGGCCTCGGACCTCGGCCGGCTGTGGGCCGTGAGCTTCGACGAGGTCACCGGCCGCACGTTCGAGCGGCTCGTCGCCGCGACTGCGGCGCTCCGGGAGGGCGGGCGCCGCGTGCGCTACCTCGCGTACGGCTATCACGGCTGCGAGGTGCTCGTCCGGGGCGCCTACACCTGGCAGACCTACGTGCCGTACCTGCAGGGCTGGGCGAAGCTCCTGCTCGAGCGCTGCGCCTCCGACGCATGGGCGCGCGGCGTGCGCTGCACCGTCTTCAACTCGCCCGAGATCTGGTCGAACTCGAGCGCGATCTTCCTCGGCGTCGAGGTGGCGCTCTACCCGCTCCTCGCCGCGCTGGAGAAGGAGGCGCCGGGGAGCGCCGCGACGGAGGCCGCCCGGGCGCGCTGCGGCGCGGCGTTGAAAGCGGGCGCGACGATCGAGGCGTTGCTGGCCCGGGCGGAGGCGTTCCTCGGCGACCCGGCGCGCGGTGCGTTCCGCGACTTCGCCACGTGGCCGCACCACACGCGGCGCGACGAGCTGGAGGCGATGCTCGCCGCCTCCTCGGACCTCCTCGCGATGAGCGCCGATCCGAAGGCGCCGGTCGTGGCGGAGCTTTCACCCTTCGTCTTCCAGGCGGTGGGGCGCCTCATGTTCGACGAGGCCTGGGAGCCTTCCCGGCCGGTGCGCTGGCTCAACCACGACGTCGTGGCGAAGCGGCTCGGCGCCGGCGTCGGCGCCGCCGCTGGGCCGCGTTCAGCGTGAGCGGACGAAGAAGACCGCCGCCATGATGACGCCGGTCGCGATGATCGCGGCGCGCAAGCATGGCGGCGGGATGCGGCGCGCGGCGCGCGCCCCCAGATACCCGCCCGCGATCGTGCCCGCCATCATGAGGATCGCCTCGCGCCAGCGCACGATGCCCCCCGCCGCGTAGAACGCGACCGCCACGGCGGAGAGCGCTGCCGAGGCGAGATTCTTGAGGCCGTTCATGGCGTTCAGGTCGTCGTGGCCGAGGAGCGCGAAGAGCGCGAGGAGGAGCACGCCGAGGCCGCCGTTGAAGTAGCCGCCGTAGAGCGACACGAGGAGGACGCCCGCGATCGCGCGCCCGCGGCCGGCCCCTTCGACTCCGCAGCGCTTCGCGCTGCTACGCTCAGGGCGGACGGGCTCCCGCGCGGCGCGCACGAGCCGCGGCGCCGCCGCGAACAGGGCCGTGGCCGCGACGAGCAGCCAGGGCACGAGCCGCCTGAACGCCGGCGCAGGCGTGACGAGGAGCAGGGTAGCGCCCGCGGCGCCGCCCGCCACGGCGAGCGCGAGGAGGAGCGGGAGCGAGAGGCCGGGCGGTGCGCGCAGGTCGTCCTTGAAGCCCCAGGTCCCCGAGACGTACCCCGGCAAGAGCGCCACCGTCCCGGTGGCGTTCGCGGTGATCGGCGGCGCGCCGGTGAAGACGAGGGCGGGGAAGGTGAGGAAGCTCCCCCCGCCGGCGACGGCGTTGAGCGCGCCCCCGGCGAACGCGGCGAGGCACAGCACGGCGGCTCCGACGAAGGTCATGCGCAATTGGCCCCAGCAGGGTCGTGCAATCTCGCGTGCTCCCGGCGAGCGAATCCCCCTATTTTTTCGGAGGCTCGCAGTCGCCCTTTATTCACGTATGGTTCACGCATCGCGGAGAGCGCCCATGAAACGACCCATCGCCCTCGTGCTGTGCGCCATCGCCCTGCCGGCGTTCGGCGCGGACACCCTCAAGATCGCCATCACCGGCCCGTTCACCGGCGGCTCCGCCCCGATGGGCGTGTCGATGCGCGACGGCGCCAAGCTCGCCATCTCCGAGATCAACGCCGCGGGCGGCGTGGAGGTCGGCGGGCAGAAGCTCAAGATCGAGACCATCGAGCGCGACGACGAGGCGAAGAACGAGCGCGGCGCGCTCATCGGGCAGGAGCTCGCGTCGACCCCCGGGCTCGCCGGCGTCATCGGCTCGGTCAACACCGGCGTGGTGCTCGCGGGTGACAAGTCCCTGCAGGAGAAGGGGATCACGAAGATCATCCCGCCGGCGGCCGGCTCCGCCTCGATGACGCAATGGGCGAAGCCTGACGGCCCGAAGACGCTCACGATCTTCCGCTTCGCCGCGAACGACGGGATCCAGGCGGCGATGGTGGTGGAGGAGGCGATCCGGCGCAACTTCACCAAGGTCGCGCTCCTCCACGACTCGACGAACTACGGCGTCTCCGGCCGCGACGACCTCGTGAAGAACATCAAGA
>JBJMQK010000312.1:0-3209 GCA_045802735.1 Anaeromyxobacteraceae bacterium
GTGCAGGTCCAAGGTCAGCCTCCGGCGCGCTCGAGGCGGACGGCGCACGCCTTGAATTCGGCGGTCCCCGACCTCGGATCGTACGCGTCGATCGTCAACGCGTTCACCGCCACCTCGTCCTGGAAGTGCGGGGTCATGAACACGACGCCGCGCTGGAGCGTGCGGTCGATGCGCGCCGGGCCGACGACGCTGCCGCGGCGCGACGTGACGCGCACGGCCTCGCCGTCGGTGAGCCCGAGGCGCTCGGCGTCCGCGGGGGAGACGTCCACGGTCTCTCCGCGGCGGAGCGGCGACCGGAGGGACCCCGTCTGAACGCCCGTGTTGTAGGAGTCGAGCCGGCGCCCCGTGGTGAGCGTCAACGGGTACTCGCGGTCGGGCTGCTCGAGCGGCGGCCGGTGCTCGACGACGGTGAAAGGCGCCCGCGGCCCGGAGAGCGGCTCCTGCCACAGCCGCGCGTGCAGGAAGGTCTCGCCGGGATGTCCCTCGTCGGGGCAGGGCCACTGCAGCCCCCCGTGCGCCTCGAGGCGCGCATAGCTCATGCCCGCGAACATGACGGGCGCGAGCGAGCGCACCTCGTTCCAGACCTCCTCCGCGCGGGGAGCGCCGAAGTCCTGCCCGAAGCGCGCCGCGAGCTGGCACAGGATCCACAGCTCGTCGCGCGCGTCCTTCGGCGGGTCGACGGCCTTGCGCACCCGCTGGACGCGCCGCTCGCTGCTCGTGACCGTGCCTTCGCCCTCGCACCAGGTCGCCGCCGCCGGGAGGACGACGTCGGCGAGGCGCGCCGTCGGGGTGAGGAAGATCTCCTGCACCACCATGAAGTCGAGGCCCTCGAGGAGCGCCTTCGTCCGGTGCTGATCCGCCTCGGACTGGCAGGGGTTCTCGCCGATGACGTACAGCGCGACCAGATCGCGGCGCTCCATCGCGTCGAACATCTGCGTGAGGTTCCAGCCGTGCTTGCGCGCGAGCTCGACGCCCCACGCCCGCTCGAAGCGCGCCCGGACCGCCGGATCGAGGACGTCCTGGAACCCGGGGAGCCGGTTCGGGATGGCGCCCATGTCCCCGCCGCCCTGGACGTTGTTCTGGCCGCGCAGCGGGTTCAGGCCGGAGCCGTGGCGGCCGACGTGCCCGGTGAGCAGCGCCAGGTCGATGAGCGCGAGGACGTTGTCGACGGACGTGTGGTGCTCGGTGATGCCGAGCGTCCAGCAGATCATCGCGCGGTCGGCGCGGGCGTAGGCGAGCGCCGCCTCCCGGATCGCGTCGGCCGGCACGCCGGTGAGCGCCTCCGCCCGCTCGAGCGTGAACGGCTCGACCGAGCGGCGGTACGCCTCGAACCCTTCCGTCGCGCGTTCGATGAACGCCTCGTTCGCGAGGCCGGCGTGGATGATCTCGCGCGCCATCGCGTTCGCGAGCGCGATGTCGGTGCCCACGGCGACCCCGAGCCAGCGCTCCGCCCACTGCGCTGACGCGGTCCTGCGCGGGTCGATCGCGAACAGGCGCGCGCCGCGGTTCACGGCCTTGAGCACGTGGTGGAAGAAGATCGGGTGCGTCTCCCGCGCGTTCGATCCCCAGAGGAGGATGGCATCCGTCTCCTCCACCTCGCCGTAGGAGCTCGTCCCCCCGCCCGCCCCGAAGACCGTCGCCAGACCGACGACGCTGGGGGCGTGTCAGGTCCTGTTGCAGCTGTCGACGTTGTGCGTGCGGAACGCGGTGCGGGCGAGCTTCTGGGCGAGGTAGTTCACCTCGTTCGTCGCCCGGGAGCAGCTGAAGACGCCGACGCCGTCCGGCCCCTTGCGCGCGATCGCCGCGCGCAGCCCCGCCGCCGCGCGGTCCAGGGCCTCGTCCCAGCTCGCGCGCCGCAGCGCGCCGTGGTCGCGGACGAGAGGCTCCGTCAATCGCTGATAGCGTGTCTCCACGGCAGGCCTCCGGAAAGGCGGCAGCTTAGGCTTCACCGAGCGAGGGCGTCAAACGGCGACGGCACGTCCGCGTCGAGGGATAGGTCGATGGGGCGGTCGACGGGGAGGTCGACGAGCGTGTCGGCGCGGCACATCGTGACGCGGTGCTCCAGGGGCGCGAACGACGGGGCAGGAACGTCCGCTGGTGCGAAAGCTCGGAAGGGGGCCGAGCGCTCGCGCATTGCGTCAACCGTTGGCGGAGGAGATGCATACTCCGGGGGTGCCCATGAGACGTCGCTCACGCCGAAGCCGTCGAGGACGCGAGGCACCGCCAGCGCGATCGCGACGAGCGGGGCGAGGCGGAGGAGGAGCCGGGCGACAGTCCGGGTCGTCCATCCGGCGGGAGCATCGGTTGCCATTGGAGATCCAGCCCCCGTATTTCCACGATCCGGGGGAGGAAGGAGGTATGCGACGACGATAGACGAGAGTCGATTCAATACGCGGGAGGGATCCATGAAGGTCAAAGCCGCCGTGGCGCAGCGCGCAGGCGCGCCGCTCACGATCGAGACGGTCGACCTCGAGGGGCCGAAGGCGGGCGAGGTGCTCGTCGAGGTGAAGGCGAGCGGGGTGTGCCACACCGACGCGTTCACGCTGTCGGGCGCCGATCCGGAGGGCCTCTTCCCCTCGATCCTGGGGCACGAGGGCGGCGGCATCGTCGCCGAGGTCGGGCCGGGCGTGAAGAGCGTGAAGCCCGGCGACCACGTCATCCCGCTCTACGTCGCCGAGTGCCGCGAGTGCGAGTACTGCCTCTCGCGCAAGACGAACCTCTGCGTCGCCGTCCGCGCCACGCAGGGCAAGGGCGTCATGCCCGACGGCACGAGCCGCTTCAGCCTCGGCGGCAAGTCGGTGATGCACTACATGGGCTGCTCGACGTTCTCGAACTACACCGTCCTCCCCGAGATCTCGGTCGCGAAGATCCGCGAGGACGCCCCGCTCGACAAGGTCTGCTACATCGGCTGCGGCGTCACGACCGGCATCGGCGCGGTGGTCTTCACCGCCAAGGTCGAGGCCGGCGCGCGCGTGGTGGTGTTCGGCCTCGGCGGCATCGGCCTCAACGTCATCCAGGGCGCGAAGCTCGTCGGCGCGGCGCAGATCGTCGGCGTCGACGTGAACCCGGCGCGCGAGGCGATGGCGCGGAAGTTCGGGATGACCCACTTCGTCAATCCCAAGGAGGTCCAGGGCGACGTCGTCGGCCACCTCGTCGAGCTGACGAAGGGCGGCGCCGACTACAGCTTCGAGGCGGTCGGGAACGTCAAC
>JBJMQK010000316.1:0-3973 GCA_045802735.1 Anaeromyxobacteraceae bacterium
TTCCTCTCCGGCCTCACCGAGACGCGCAGCCTCCCGGCGATCGCCGCCGAGCCGTTCCGCGACGTGGTGAAGCGCATCGCGCAGCCGAGGTGCGCGGAGAAGGTCGCCTTCTACTCCGGGTGCCTCATCGACTTCGCCTACCCGAACGTCGGCGAGGCGGTGGTGAAGACGCTCAACAAGGCGGGCTTCGAGGTGGTCTTCCCCGAGGCGCAGACCTGCTGCGGCGCGCCGGCGCGCTACAGCGGCGCCTACGAGGTCGCGGCGCAGAACGCGCGCGACAACATCACGGCGCTCCTCGCCGAGGACGTGCGCTACGTCGTCTCGGCGTGCCCGACCTGCACCGTCGCGCTGAAGAAGGAGTTCTCGGACACGCTCGAGAGCGTGGGCATGCACTCGGAGCTGCCGCGGGCGCAGGAGCTGGCGCAGAAGACGGTGGACTTCTCGACGCTCGTCGCCGACCTGGTGAAGGAGGGGCGGCTCACGATGAAGGAAGGCCGCGACCTCGGGAAGGTGACGTACCACGACTCCTGCCACCAGAAGCGCACGCTCCGCGTGAGCGAGCAGCCGCGCGCGCTGCTCGGCAAGGCGGGGTTCCAGCTCGCCGAGATGTACGAGTCGGACATGTGCTGCGGCATGGGCGGGTCGTACTCGCTCAAGATGCCGGAGATCTCGGCGCCGATGCTCGGCCGCAAGCTCCAGAACATCAAGGCGACCGGCGCGCCGGTCGTGGCGACCGACTGCCCCGGCTGCGCGATGCAGATCCGCGGCGGCCTCGACAAGGCGGGCGCGGACACGAAGGTGCTGCACACTGCCGAGATCGTCGCCGACGCGATTGCCTGACCCGGGCCGACGCCGATCGGTCACGTGCCTCTTGGGTATCGCAACTCTTGGGAACCGTTGTCACTTTTTTCGTGTGAGGTGTGTCTCTCTCTACGAAGCGTGACCGAGGCGGTCACGGAGCGGGTCGAAGAGAGGAGCGGGTCGTCGCGGTAACGCGGAGTCCACGGTGAGGAGCAGCGGTGGTGCCCGGAATGGGGAGGTGGAGCGATCCACCGGAACGTCCCCAGGGCGCGCATCCCCGCTGAACGCCGTCACCCGGTGAACCGGACCGAATCGCACGAACGCACACGGGAGCCCCGGCCGCCAGGATGCGGCCGGGGACCTTCCTTTCATGGCGGGCGCCCGTTCAACGTGAGCCCGCGCGTTGCTCCTGCCGCCATGAAAGGAGAGATCCGGCGCCTTCGGCGCCTCACTCCGGGGGGCGAAACTCTCCCCCCGAGACCCCCCATCGCGAGCGTCCTCTCAACTGAGCACCGCTTCGCGCTTTAAGAATGAAGGGATGGAGGCGCGTCCCGGTACCGCGGCGCTCGAGCTGTTCCACCCCGCGGTCCGCGAGTGGTTCGAGCGGTCCTTCGCCGCGCCCACGCCCGCCCAGGCGCTCGCCTGGCCTTCCATCCACCGCGGCGAGAGCACGCTGCTCCTCGCGCCGACCGGGAGCGGCAAGACGCTCGCGGCGTTCCTCGCCTGCCTCGACCGCCTGCTTTTCGCGCCCGAGCCGGCGAAGAAGGAGCGGCTGCGCGTCGTCTACGTCTCGCCGCTCAAGGCGCTCGCGGTGGACGTCGAGCGCAACCTGCGCGCGCCGCTCGCCGGGATCGCACAGCTGGCGGAGGGGCGCGGCGACGCCTACCGCGCGCCCATGGTCTCCGTGCGGAGCGGCGACACCCCGGCGAAGGACCGCGCCCGCTTCGCCCGCGATCCCGCCGACATCCTCATCACCACGCCGGAGTCGCTCTACCTCCTCCTCACCTCGAACGCGCGCGAGGTGCTGCGCTCGGTCGAGACCGTCATCGTGGACGAGATCCACGCGCTCGTGCCGACGAAGCGCGGCGCCCACCTCGCGCTCTCGCTCGAGCGGCTCGAGGCGCTCGCCGGCCGGCCGCTCCAGCGGATCGGGCTCTCCGCGACGCAGCGGCCGCTGGAGGAGGTGGCGCGGTTCCTGGGCGGGGCGAACACCCCATCCGTCGACTACCGCCCCGTGACCATCGCCGACGCCGGCTCGAAGAAGGCCCTCGACCTTCGCGTCGAGGTCCCGGTCGAGGACATGGCGCGGCTCGGGCTCGCGACGGAGATCCCGAGCGGCCCGGCGTCGCAGGGCCCCGTGCGGGCGTCGATCTGGACGGCCATCCACCCGCGCCTCCTCGAGCTCATCCGCGCGCACCGCACGACGCTCCTCTTCGTGAACAGCCGGCGCGTCGCCGAGCGCCTCGCGGCGGCGCTGAACGAGCTCGCGGGCGAGACGCTGGTCCAGGCCCACCACGGCTCCATCGCGCGGCCGCAGCGCGTCGCGATCGAGGACAACCTCAAGGCGGGGCGCATCCGCGGCCTCGTCGCCACCTCGTCGCTCGAGCTGGGCATCGACATGGGCTCGATCGACCTCGTCGTGCAGATCGAGGCCCCGCCCTCGGTCGCGAGCGGGATGCAGCGCATCGGCCGCGCCGGGCACCAGCTCGACGCGCCGAGCCGCGGCGTCATCTTCCCCAAGTACCGCGCCGACCTCGTCGCCTGCGCCGCGCTCACCGCCGCCATGCACGAGGGGCAGGTCGAGGCGACGCGCTATCCGCGGAGCCCGCTCGACGTCCTCGCGCAGCAGATCGTCGCGATGGTGTCGCTCGAGGACTGGGGCGTCGAGGCGCTCCACGACGCCGTCCGCCGCGCCGCGCCCTTCGCCGAGCTGTCGCGCGGCATCTTCGACGGCGTGCTCGACATGCTCTCCGGGCGCTACCCCTCCGAGGAGCTCGCCGACCTCCGGCCCCGCATCACCTGGGACCGCGTGGCCGGGAGGCTCAAGGCGCGCGAGGGCGCGAGGCGCGTCGCCATCGTGAACGGTGGCACGATCCCGGATCGCGGGCTCTACGGCGTCTTCCTCGCCGGCGCGGGGAAGGGCCAGGCGCGCGTCGGCGAGCTGGACGAGGAGATGGTCTTCGAGTCCCGCGTCGGCGAGACCTTCCTCCTCGGCGCGTCCACCTGGCGCATCGAGGAGATCACCCACGACCGCGTGCTCGTGTCGCCCGCGCCCGGCGAGCCGGGGAAGATGCCGTTCTGGCACGGCGACCAGGCGGGCCGCCCGCTGGAGCTGGGACGGCGCATCGGCCAGCTCGTGCGCGAGCTGCGCGACGCCCCGCGCGCCGCGGCGCGGACCCGGCTCGCGACGCTGCACGACCTCGACGAGCGCGCCGCCGAGAACCTGCTGCGCTTCCTCGACGACCAGGCGCAGGCGACCGGCGCGGTGCCCGACGACCGCACCATCGTCGTGGAGCGCTCGCGCGACGAGCTCGGCGACTGGCGCGTGTGCGTGCTGTCGCCGTTCGGGATCCCGGTGCTCGCGCCCTGGTCAATGGCGGCGACGGCGCGGGCGCGCGAGGCGCTCGGGGCCGACGTCGAGACGATGTGGACGAACGACGGCTTCGTCGTGCGGGTGCCGGAGAGCGACGCGCCGCCCGACGTCGGCTTCCTCTTGCCCGAGCCGGAGGAGGTCGAGGACCTCGTGGTCGCGCAGCTCGGGGCGACGGCGCTCTTCGCCGCGAAGTTCCGCGAGGCGGCGGCGCGCGCGCTGCTCCTCCCGAAGCGCAGGCCCGGCGGGCGCTCCCCGCTGAGGCAGCAGCGCAAGCGCGCCGCCGACCTCCTCGCGGTCGCGGCGCGCTTCGGCTCCTTCCCGATGCTGCTCGAGAGCTACCGCGAGTGCCTGCGCGACGTCTTCGACCTGCCGGCCCTGGTGGAGCTCCTGCGAGACGCGCGGGCGCGGCGCGTGCGGATCGTCACCGCCGATACCAGGGCCCCCTCGCCGTTCGCGGCCTCGCTCCTCTTCGGCTACGTCGCGAACTCCATCTACGACGGCGACGTGCCGCTCGCGGAGCGCCGCGCGCAGGCGCTCGCCATCGACCAGGCGCAGCTGCGGGAGCTGCTCGGCGAGGCC
>JBJMQK010000334.1:0-4043 GCA_045802735.1 Anaeromyxobacteraceae bacterium
GCTCGGGTCGCCGAGCGCGCGCGCGAGGTGCGGGAGCGCGCGGCCCTTCGCGAGGGCGGCGGCGGCGTCGAGCGCGGCGGCGCGGACGCCGGGGCGCGGGTCGGCGAGCTCGCGCGCGGCGAGGTCGGCGGCGGAAGGCTCGCCGAGGACACCCAGCGCGGCGAGCAGCGCCCCCTTCACGTCGGCGTCGGGCTCGCGCCCGATGGCGGCCGCGACGAGCGGGGCGGCGGCGGTGGAGCCGAGCACGCGCAGGCAGTCGGCGGCGCGGCGGCGGGCGCCCGGGTCGGCCGAGGAGAGGTCGTCGAGCGAGTGCTCGTAGAGGGCGCGCTCGGCGCGGGTGGTGAAGGCGGTCGGCAGGGCGCGCGCGGCCGCGGGGGCGACGGAGAGGCGCCCGTCGGTCGAGAAGCGGGAGGCGAGGGTGGAGAGCGAGACCGCGCGGCCGCCCTTCGGCTCCGCAGCGCCGTCCAGGGGACGAACGGGCGGCGGGGTGGCGGTTGCGCTCGAGCCGTTCGACTCCGCTTCGCTCCGCTCAGGGCGAACGGAGCGAGCCCCGTTCGCGTCCAGGTTCGCGTTCGTGTTCGAGGTCGAGGTCGGGGTCGCGCTCGGGGTTGGGGTCGCGTTCGAGGTCGCGCTCGGCCCCTTCGACTCCACTTCGCTACGCTCAGGGCGAACGGAGGGGGTCGGGGACGCAATCGCGGCCGGCGGCCGCGTCGCCGTCGAGAGCGCCATCGGCGGCGTGAGCGCCATCGCGTCCTCGCCGACCACCCTCACCCCCTGCGCCTCCGCCGCGCGCTTCCAGGCGCGCAGCTGCTCGATCTCGAGCCGCAGCTCGGCGATGAAGCCGGCGAGGTCCGACTCGTCGCCGGGGTCGTCGCCCGCGGCGCTCGGGGCGCCGGCGACGCGCGCGCGCTCGACCATGCCGGTGAGGAAGCGCTCGCGCTCGGTCTCGAGGATGCGGACGCGCTCGACGAGCTCGGCGTTGTGCGCGATGGCGACGGCGTGCTCGCCGCGGGCCTGCGCGAACAGCGCCTCGAGCTCGCCCTCGCGGCGCCGCGCCGACTGGGCCTCGTCGCGCGCACGCGCGGCCGCGCTGCGCGCCCCCTCGAGCTCGCTCTCGAGAGACGACAGCCGGCACTCGAAGAAGACGATCTTCTCGAGCGCGCTCCGCAGCAGCTCCTCGGGACTCCCGCTCACCCAACCTCCACCGACCCCAGCCCCACCTCCTCCGCTCACCCTGAGCGGAGCGAAGCGGAGTCGAAGGGCGCCTGCGCGCCCACCTCGCCCGTCCTCCGCACGATCCGGAATGATCCTGGGATCTTGCAGAGATATCGCGCAGGATACGGGGGCAGGATCGAAAAGGCAATCGCCTGGCTGCGCCCTTGCGGGGAGAGAGGGCGTGCGGGTCAGTGCCGCTCGCCGGCGCGCGGCGCGCCGGGGTCCTCGCGCGGCGCGTTCCCGGCCTCGTTCTCGTGGTCGCCGCGCTCCTGGCCGAGCTTCCGGGTCGCGTCGCGGTTCACCTCCGCGGCTGCCTTCTCCGGCACGCTCCCGAGGCCGGACGCGCCGTGCACGCCGGCCTCGCGCGGCGCGAGCCCGCCCTCGGGGGCCGCGACGTCGTGATACGGCGAGGGCGGGTCCGCCTCGGCCCGGTGCTCCGGACCGCCGCGCCCGCCCTCCACCTCCTGCATCCCTCCGCGGAGCGGCTCGACGTCCGTGCCGCCGTCCGTCCCGCTCGCATCCCGCCGACCGCCGTCGCGTCGCTCCGCCATCGAATGCCTCCGATGGTCAAAGTTAGGGACGCCGGCCAGCGGGCTGCACGCCGGCGCTAGAACTTGTCCTTCTCCGGGTCGGTGTAGCCGCCCATGATGCCCGGCTCGCCGCCGACGCGCCGGTCCGACCCGGAGATCATGTCGCGATCGGCGGGGTCGCGCCTCGCGCCGAGCGTCTCGTCCTCACCGCTCACGTTCCGCTTCAGCGGATCGTCCGAGATGTCGCGGTCGCGGACGGTGTGCTCCTGCCCCTCCACGTCGATCCGCTCCTTGCGCAGATCGGCCTCCGCCGCGCGCTGCTCGACCTGCCGCTCCTTGCGCACCCGCACCTCTTCCTTCACCACGGGGCGCTTGCGGATCTCGACCTCCTCCTCGTGGACCGGCACCGCGACGCTCTTCTGCTCGAACGAGGCGTCGCCTGGCCGGGCGTTGCGGTCGGTCGCCTCGACGTGCTCGACCGTGACGCGTTCCTTCATGACCGGGACGTCGATGCGCTTGTGCTCGGTGACGACCTCCTTGTTGAGCCGCACCTCGCCGGTCTGGCGGTCGCGCTTGGTGACGTCGAGCTCCTCCTCGGCGAGCGGCACCCTCACGTCCTCACCGCCCGTATGCGCCGTCGTGCGCTCGCGCTCGGTCCCCATCGCCGCGCGGCCCGTGCCGTAGGACTCCCCGGTGCTGCTCGCCGCACCGAGCGTCGAGCCCTCGCGCAGGTCGCGGTCGCCCGTGTACGCCGACTTCGCGCTCGACAGGTGGATCTCGTCGCCGCGCACGTCGGAGATGTCCTGGTACCGGGCGATGTAGTCCTTCGGGAAGAAGAAGCCCTTCTCGATGATGAAGGTCTCGGCCTCGCATTGGAGGACCTTCCCGAGCTTCTCACCGTCGGAGCTGTAGACGATCATGCCTTCCTGCACTCCACGCCGGTTCTCGTTCATGTGTGTTCCTCCCTTGTCTGGGAAGGTTAGGAACACCCATCCGGCGTGGCTCGGCAGCCCGCCGGTCCTAGAGCCGGTCGATGTCCTCCTTCCCGATGTTCGGGGCCCAGGGCAGCAGCTCGTATTGGGCGACTCCGTGCTTCACGAAGGGATCGCCGTCGCGGACCGCGAGGAGGGCCGCGTCTGCGCTGCCGTCGGGCAGGCGGAGGAGCAGCGCGCCGCCGTAGCGCGGGTCGAGGGGACCCGAGACGAGGAGGATGCCCTTCGACTTGAGGGCCCCGAGGTAGGCGCGGTGCTCGTCGACGATCTTGAGGACGTCCTCGAGCGGCTTCCGGTAGCGGATGATGGCGATGGCGTACATGCCCGCGGTTCTAACGCGGGCGGGCTGGCGGCTCACCCACCGCCGTCGCGCGCTTCACCCGCGCGGCGCGCACCCGCAGCACGCGCCGTGGGGTGGCTTCGCTGATGGTGAAGAGCCAGCCGCGGAAGAAGAAGCGGTCGCCCGAGACCGGGATCGCGCCGGCGAGCGCGTTCAGGAACCCGCCGATCGTCTCGTAGTCGCCCGCCTCCGGCAGCGACGCGCCGGCGACGCGGTTGAAGTCGGCGACGGCGGTGTCCGCACGCACGGTGAACGTCCCGTCGGCGTGCGCCTCGACGCCCTTGCCCTCCTCGGCCTCGAACTCGTCGCCGATCTCGCCGACGATCTCCTCGAGCACGTCCTCGAGCGTGCAGATCCCCATGACGCCGCCGTACTCGTCGACGACGACGGCCATGTGGATGTGGCGCTTCTGCATGTCGCGCAGGAGCTGATCCACCGGGTTCGACCAGGGGACGAAGTGGGGCGGGCGGATGAGGTCGCGCAGCACGATGAGCTCGGGGTGCTCGAGGAGCGGCACGAGATCGCGCGCGTGGAGCGTGCCGACGATCTGGTCGAGGCTCTCGCGGTAGACCGGCAGCCGCGAGTGCCCCTCCTCCGCGAGGAGCCGCAGGATCTCCTTCACCGGCGTGTCCACGTCGACGGCGACGACCTCGGTGCGCGGCACCATCACGTCGCGCGCCACCTTGTCGCGGAAGTCGAACACCGCCTGGATGAGCTCGCTCGTCGAGCGGTCGGAGGGCGTGCCGACGCTCGCCGCGTACTCGCTGAGCGCGCGCTCCAGCTCCTCGAGCGGCGGCGTCGGGAGGGCGAAGCGCCCGGCCGCGCCCGCGAGCGGGCGGACGACGGCGGCGGCGGCGCGGGCGATGGGGGCCACGATGCGGACGAGGGTGCGGGCCGGGCGCGCGAGCCCGAGCGCGACGGGCTCGCCGCTGCGCGCCCCGAGCGCGCGGCCCGCCGCCGAGAGCG
>JBJMQK010000391.1:0-5174 GCA_045802735.1 Anaeromyxobacteraceae bacterium
CGACGTACTCCTCGGGCACGCGCACCGCGAGCTGCATCACCGGCTCGAGCAGGATGGGGCGGGCCTCGAGCACCGCCTTCTTGAAGGCCATCGAGCCGGCGACCTGGAACGCCATGTCGGACGAGTCGACGTCGTGGTACGTGCCGAAGACGAGCCGCGCCTTGAAGTCCACCACCGGGTAGCCCGCGAGCGGCCCGGCGCCGAGCGCGCCGCGGATGCCCTTCTCGACGGACGGGATGAACTGGCGCGGGATGGAGCCGCCGACGATCGCGTCCTCGAACTCGAAGCCCTCACCGCGCGTCTTGGGCTCGAGCTCGACGTGCGCGTCGCCGTACTGGCCGTGGCCGCCCGTCTGGCGCTTGAACTTTCCCTGCGCCTTGGCGTTCGCGGTGATGGTCTCGAGGTAGGCCGGCACCGGCGGCGCGAGCGTCATCTCGACGCCGTGCTTGCGCTTCACGCGCTCGACCGTGACCTCGATGTGCGCCTGGCCCATGCCCCGCAGGAGCATCTCGCCGGTCTCCGGCGAGCGGCCCAGCTCGAGCGAGGGGTCCTCCTCGATGAGCTTGTGGAGCGCCGCCGCCGCCTTGTCGTCGGCGTTCTTGGTGTGGACCGCGAACGCGACCGGACGGTTCGGCGCGGGAAACTCGGGGAGGAGGAGCGGCTTCTCGCGGTCGCAGATCGTGTCGCCGGTGTGCGCGTCCTTGAGCTTCATGAGGACGACGATGTCGCCCGGCAGCGCGTCCTTCGCCTCGGCGTTCGTCGCGCCGTCGGTCTTGTAGAAGTGGGTGACGCGCTCCTCGGTGCGGGTGCGCGGGTTCATGAGCGTCGCGTCGGGCTTGAGCGTCCCCGAGAACACGCGCACGTAGTCCACGCGCCCGGCGAAGTGGTCGATCGTGGTCTTGAACACCTGCCCCAGCACCGGCCCGTCCGGCGACGCCGTGACGGGGACCTCCGTGCCGTGGAAATCCTTGGCCACGACCGTGCGCGCCTCGGGCCCGGGGAGGAGCGCCGTCACGAGGTCGAGCAGCTCCTTCACGCCGACCCCGGGCTTCGCCGCGACGATCGCGACGGGGAGGAACTTGCGGTCGGCGGCGCCCCTGGCGAGCCCGCGCACGATCTCGTCGGGCGCGAGCGAGCCGCTCTCGAGGTACTTGCCGAGGAGCTCGTCGTCGGACTCCGCCGCGGCCTCGACGGCCGCGGTCCGCGCCGCCTCCGCGGCCGCGCGCATCGCCTGGGGGACGTCGGCCTCGCTCCACTTCGCGAAGCCCTTCTCGTACACGTGCGCCTTCATCGCGAGCACGTCCACGAGCCCCTTGAGCGACGTGCCCTGCCCGATGGGGAGCTGCAGCGGCACCGGCTTCACCTTGAGCGATGTCTCGATGTCCGAGACGGCCTTCTGGAAGTCGGCGCGCTCGTGGTCGGCGCGGCCGATGACCGCGATCGCGGGCAGCGCCGATTCCGCGAGCAGGTCGAAGTGGCGCTCGGAGTGGTTGTGCGCGCCGTCCGCGGCCGAGACGGTGAGGAGCGCACCGTCGGTGACGCGCAGCGCCCAGTCGATCTCGGTGAGGAACGCGGCGAAGCCGGGCGTGTCGATGACGTTGAACTCGCGGCCGCCCTCCTCGAACGTCTCCGGGTGGAGGTTCAGGGTGAAGTTGCGTTTCTTCTCCTCGGGCTCGGCGTCGAGGCGGGAGGTCGAGCCCTCCGGGCTCGCGTGCTTGGGGTCGGCGAGGTGGAGGAAGGCCTCGACGAGCGCCGTCTTGCCCGACCCGTCCGCGCCGGTGATGCAGAAGGTCCTGATGGTCCGAGTGCTCGGCATGCGTCACGGTCTCCGGGGAGGAGGTGCACCGCTCGCGCCGGCCAGGCCCGCGCCGGCTCGTGGAATTGCCGTCGTGTAACGCTTTACCACGGCGCTCGCCCGCCGAGGTCCACGGCGCGAAGGGGCTCCGGACGGGGTGCGGCAGGAGGGCGCGCCACCGCCGCGCCTCGTCCTTCGACTCCGCTGCGCTACGCTCAGGACGAACGGGGGGGTTACTTCGCGTCCTTCAGCTCCGGGAAGTCGTCCTGCCAGAACTCGCGCGGGCGGCGGTCCATCGCCTCCGCGTCGCTCCGCGCGCGCGCCGCCTCGGCGTTGCGCAGCTCGACGCGGCGGATCTTCCCGGAGATGGTCTTCGGCAGGTCGGAGAACTCGAGGCGCCGGACGCGCTTGTAGGGCGCGAGGCGGCGGCGCAGGAAGCGGAAGATCTCGAGCGCCAGCTCGCGCGAGGGCGCCTGCCCCGGCTTGAGGATGAGGAAGGCCTTCGGGACGACGCCGCGCACCGGGTCCGGGCTCGGCACCACCGCCGCCTCGGCGATCGCCTCGTGCTCGATGAGCGCGCTCTCCAGCTCGAACGGGCTGATGCGGTAGTCGGAGCTCTTGAACACGTCGTCGGCTCGGCCGACGTACGTGATGTAGCCCTCGTCGTCGCGCGAGGCGACGTCGCCGGTGCGGTAGTAGCCGCCGCGCGTCGCGTACTCGGTGAGGCGCGGGTCGTCGAGGTAGCCCGCCATGAGGCCGGTGGGGCGCGGCTCGAGCCCGATGGCGATCTCGCCCTCATTCCCGGGCCTGCCCTCGGCGTCGAGGAGCGCGATCTGGAACCCCGGCATCGGCCGCCCCATCGACCCGGGCTTCATCTTCTGCCCCGGCGAGTTGCCGATCTGGCAGGTCGTCTCGGTCTGGCCGTAGCCGTCGCGGATGCCGATGCCCCACGCCTTCTGCACGCGGTCGATCACCTCGGGGTTGAGCGGCTCGCCGGCCGAGAGCGCCTCGCGGAGCTTCACCGGGTGGGCGGCGAGGTCCTCGAGGATGAGGAACCGCCAGACCGTCGGCGGCGCGCACATCGTCGTGACCGCGTGGTGCGCCATCACCTCGAGCGTGCGCCGCGCGTTGAACCGCGCGTAGTTGTGGACGAACACCGTCGCGCCGGCGTTGAACGGCGCGAAGAAGCTCGACCAGGCGTGCTTGCCCCAGCCCGGCGACGAGATGTTCATGTGGACGTCGCCCTCGCGGACGCCGATCCAGTACATCGTGGAGAGGTGGCCCACCGGGTAGCTCGCCACCGTGTGCAGGACGAGCTTCGGCTTCGCCGTCGTACCGGAGGTGAAATAGAGGAGGACGGGGTCGTTCGGGTGCGTGTCGCCCTTCGCGAGGAACACGCTCGACTGCTCGTAGACGTGCTCGTAGGGCGTCCAGCCCGGCACCTGCTCGCCGACGACGGTCCTCGAGTAGTCGCCGCCGATGGCGCGCAGCTTCTCGGCGCCGGTGCCGTCGGTGACGACGTGGCGCACCCCGCCGCGGTCGAGCCGGTCGCGCAGGTCCTCCGGCGTGAGGAGCGAGGTCGCCGGGATGATCACCGCGCCGAGCTTCATCGCGGCGAGCATCACCTCCCAGATCGGCACCGAGTTCGGCAGCATCATGAGGATGCGGTCGCCGCGCTCGACGCCCTGCTTGCGCAGGAACACCGCCACCTGGCTCGAGCGCTCCGAGAGCTCGGCGTAGGTGAGCTTCTTCTCGGAGCCGTCGTCCTCGACGATCTGGAGGGCGGTGCGGGCGTTCCCCTCCGCCAGCACGTCGAACCAGTCGACGGCCCAGTTGAAGCGATCGAGCACGGGCGGGCGGAAGTCGCGGTACGCGGTCGCGTAGTCGTCGCGGTGCTGGAGGAGGAAGTCGCGCGCGCGGCGAAAGGCTTCGGTCGAGCTCATGGCGCTCTCGGCGTGGGAGGGGGCGCAATCATAGCGCAGACCTCTCGTTTCGCTCTTTCCGATGGCGGCGATCGGGTAGAACCCGGCGGTGCCCGCCTCGCGCTCGAGCGTCCACGCCGGCCTCGCCGCCGGGGTCGTCTGCGTCTCCTGGGCCGCGATCCTGGTGCGCCTCGCCGACGCCGCGCCGCTCGCCATCGCGGCGTGGCGCCTCGCGATCGCGGGGGCGGCGACGCTCGGCTTCGCGCTCGTCCGCCGCCGCGCCGAGCTGCGAGCGCTCCCGGCGCGCAGCCTCGCGCTCCTCGCCCTCGCGGGGCTCGCCCTCGCGTTCCACTTCGCGACGTGGATCTCGTCCCTGCGCCTCACCTCCGTCGCGTCCTCCGTCGCGCTCGTGACGACGCAGCCGGTGTGGGTCGCGCTGCTCGCGCGCGCGTTCCTGGGCGAGCGGGTCGGCGCGCGCGCCGCGGCCGGGATCGCGCTCGCGCTCGCCGGCGGGGCGGCGATGGCGGGCTCGGACGTCGCGCTCGGCAGGGACGCGCTCCTCGGCGACCTGCTCGCGCTCCTCGGGGCCTGGGGCGCGGCGCTCTACTTCGTCGCGGGGCGCCGCGTGCGCGCCGACGTCTCGCTCGGCACCTACGTCGGCGTCGTCTACCCCGCGGCGGCGGTCGCGCTCGTCGCGGCCGCGCTCGCCTCGGGCGCGCCGCTCGGCGGGTACGCGCCGCGCACCTGGCTCGCGCTCCTGTCGCTCGCGGTCGTGCCGCAGCTCCTCGGGCACTCGCTCCTCAACTGGTCGCTGAAGTGGCTCTCCGGGACGTTCGTCGCCGTCGCGATCCTGGCGGAGCCGGTGGTCTCGACGGCGCTCGCGCTGCCGGTCCTCGGGGAGCGCCCCTCGCCCGGCCAGCTCGTCGGAGGGGCGCTCTTGCTCGCCGGCGTCGCCCTCGCCGCCACCGAGGAGGCGAGGAGGACGGCGCCGACGGCGCGGGTGGACCCGACGGAGCTCTAGGCCGCCGCAGCCGCGGCCGCGGGCGCGGCGGCGCGCACGGTCATCACCGACCGGCCGCCGAAGCGCGTGACGAGCACCGCCGAGAGGCCGCAGAGCGCCGCGAACGACAGCCACACGCCGGGCATGGCGCGGTTGCCGGTCGAGTGGATGAGCCAGGTGCTGATCGCCGGCGTGAACCCGCCGAAGACCGCGGTCGCGACGCTGTAGGCGAGCGAGAAGCACGACGTCCGGACCTCGGGCGGCATGATCTCGGTGAGGAACGGGATCATCGCGCCGTTGTACGACGCGTAGATGAAGGAGAGCCACAGCTCCACGACGAGCAGCGTCTTGAAGGACGGCGCCAGGACGAGCCAGTGCATGATCGGATACGCCGTCGCGAGCGCGAGCACGGTGCAGGCGACGAGGATGGGGCGGCGGCCGATGCGGTCCGAGAGCG
>JBJMQK010000533.1:0-5007 GCA_045802735.1 Anaeromyxobacteraceae bacterium
GCCCTGCGCCGTCGTCGCCTCGGATCGCAACGGCGGCGCGGTCCGCCTCGCGCAGCGGAACGCCGCGACCGCCGGCGCCGACCGCCTCGTCATCACGCGAGCGGACGCGGCGACGCGCGAGCCACCCGGCGGCGCGGGTCTCCTCGCCGTGAACCCTCCGTACGGCGACCGCCTGGCTGACGACCCGGCGCCCGCCTGGCGCGCGCTGGCGGCGCTCTTCGCGCGCCTCCCCGCCTGGCGCGCCGCGGTGCTCGCGCCCGACCGCGGCCTCGAGCGCCTGCTCGGCGGCGCGCCGGACGTGCTCCTGCGCGTGCGCAACGGCGGGATCGCCTGCCGCGTGCTGTCGTACACCCTGTGAAGGTCGCGCCCGTCGCCGGTCCCCCAGAAAAGCCGGCGTCCGGGCGAGCCAACGCGGACCCGACGACCCATCGTTGCGGCCGTGTTGAGGCGAATCCGACAGCGGCTCGAGGCCGCAGCGAGGCGGCCGCGCCTGCTGCGCGGCAGCCGCTTGCTCGTTCCCTGGCAGGCGAAGGAAGGGCGGGCAAAGCTCGCCATGCGCGGCGTCGGCCACACGTTCGGCCGCGAGATCGTCGCCCTGCGCGACGTGGACATCGACGTGCACACCGGCGAGTTCGTGTGCCTCCTCGGCCCGTCGGGGTGCGGGAAGTCGACGCTCCTCTACGCGCTCGCCGGGCTCGTGAAGCCCTCGGGCGGCCGCGTCTCGCTCGACGGCAAGGACGTCACCGGCCCCGGGCCGGAGCGCATGCTGATGTTCCAGGACCCGGCGCTCTTCCCCTGGTTGACGGTGCGTCAGAACCTCACCTTCGTGCTGCGCGCGCGCGGCCTCTCGCGCCGCGACGCCGAGGAGCGCGCCCACGCCTTCGTGAAGCTCGTCCACCTCGAGGGGTTCGAGGGGAGCCTCCCGCACCAGCTCTCCGGCGGCATGCGCATGCGCGTGGCGCTGGCGCGCGCGCTCGCGATGGATCCCGCCGTGCTGCTCATGGACGAGCCGTTCGGGGCGCTCGACGCGCAGACGCGCTCGCACATGCACGAGCTGCTGCAGTCGATCTGGATGCGCGACAAGAAGACCGTGGTCTTCGTCACGCACAACATCCGCGAGGCCCTCGTGCTCGGCGACCGCGTCGTGGTCATGGCGGGGCGCCCGGGCCGCGTGCTGCAGAACCTCGAGGTGCGCCTCGACCGCCCTCGCGACCCCGACGACCCCGCGCTGGTCGAGATGTCGCGCCACATCCGCGCCCTGCTCGGGCGCGCGGAGGCGATCACGGACACCCCTCCGCCGATCGTGTCGAAGAACCGGGAGACGATCCATGAAGAGGCCGCTCCTCGAGGGGGCCGTGTTCCTGACGGGCCTCCTGCTTCTCTGGGAGCTCGCGTCTAGCTACGGGCCCTGGCCCCGACACCTCTTCCCGGGCCCGGTCGGCGTCGGCGAGAGCCTCGTCGAGATGATCGGCGACGGTCGCCTGGGCGCGGCGATCCTGAAGTCGCTCTCGCGGCTCGCGCAGGGCTACGTGCTCTCCGCGGCGGTGGGCGTGCCGCTCGGGATCCTGCTCGCGCGCTTCCGCCTGATGAAGGTCGCGGTGAAGCCGCTCGTGCTCGGGCTGCAGGCGCTGCCGTCGATCTGCTGGCTGCCGCTCGCGCTCCTCTGGTTCGGGCTCTCGGAGCGCGCCATCGTGTTCGTGGTGATCATGGGATCCCTGCTCGCGATCGCCATCGCCACCGAGGACGGCGTCGCGCAGATCGATCCCCTGCTCCTCCGCGCCGCGGGCGTGCTGGGCATCCGCGGCCTCCGCCTCTACGGCGGCGTGCTCCTGCCCGGGGCGCTGCCCGGCATCGTCACGGGCCTCAAGCTCGGCTGGAGCTTCGCCTGGCGCGCGCTCATGGCGGGCGAGCTGCTGTTCGTCGCAGGCGGGCTCGGGCAACTCCTCCAGCAGGGGCGAGAGCTCCTCGACGTGCAGCAGGTGATGGCCGTCATGATCGCGATCGTGCTCGTGGGCAGCGTCGTCGACCAGGTCCTGTTCCGCCTCGTCGAGGTGCGCGTGCGCCGGCGCTGGGGACTCGCCGACGAGCTCGCGGGGACGGCGTGAGGACGCCCGGGCTCATCGCGCGCGCCAGCCTCGCCGCACTCCTCGCGCTCGCCGCCTGCAAGAAGGAGGGCGCGACCGGCGGACCGCTCCGCGTCGCCTACTTCCCGAACCTCACGCACGCGCAGGCGCTCGTCGGAGATGCGGACGGCACCTTCCTGCGCGCGCTCGGCGCCCCTCCCGCGACGCGCCAGTTCAACGCCGGACCCGCGGCGATGGAGGCCCTCCTCGCCGGCGACGTGGACGTCGCCTACGTCGGTCCCGGGCCGGCGACCGTCGCCTACCTTCGCTCGAAGGGCACCGCGCTGCGGGTCATCGCCGGCGCGGTGTCGGGGGGCGCCTCGCTCGTCGTGCGGTCGGCGCGCGGGCCCAAGGATCTCGCCGGGAAGCGCGTCGCCTCGCCCCAGCTCGGGAACACCCAGGACATCGCGCTCCGGAGCTGGCTGCGCGCGCAGGGGCTGGCGGAGGGCGACGGCCCCGACAAGGTGAAGGTCGTCCCGCTCTCGAACCCCGACATGATGGGACTCTTCGCGCGCGGAGAGCTCGAGGGCGCCTGGGCGCCGGAGCCGTGGGCGGCGCGGCTTCGCGCCGAGGCGGGCGGGCGGACGCTCGTCGACGAGCGCGACCTGTGGCCGGGCGGCCGGTTCCCCACCACGGTCGTCGTCGCCACGCAGGGCGCGCTCGCCTCGCGCCGCCGCGAGGTCGTCGCGCTCCTCCGCGCGCACGCGGAGCTGACCGAGCGCTGGCGGCGCGACCCCCAGGCGTTCGCGCGCGCCACCAACGAGGCGTACGGGCGGTTGACCCGTCACCCGCTCCCCGAGCGCGTCCTGCAGGACGCCTTCGCACACCTCGCGCCCGAGCTCGACCCGCTCGCGCCGCAGCTCCTCGCCGGGGCGAAGAACGCCCAGGCGCTGAAGTTCGCGCCCGCGGGCGATGTCTCCGGGATCGTCGACGCGACCCCCCTCGCGGACCTGCGCAGCGCCTCCCGCTGACCCCGGCTCCGCCCGATCCGCGCCGGCGGGCTCCTCTGGCGCGGGCTGCGTGGCGAAATTTGGAGCCGGGAAAGCGAGAGGGGCAGCCACGCGAGAACGGTCGGTGAGGCGGCGGGAGGTCGATCCGGCCGCGGTGGTCGAGGGCGCGATCCAGGGGACGGCCACGGCGCTCAAGGCGGCGCGGCTCGCCGGCCTCCTCGCGTACGACGAGCTGCTCCTGCTTGGCATGCGCCGCTTCCACGGGCCGTGGCGGACGCGCGTCGCGAAGGTGTTCACCTGCGCAGGCGACGCCCGGAGCTGGGCCATCGCGGGCGTGGCGCTCGTCGCGACCGGACGCCAGACCGGCGCGGAGCTCGCCCTGCGGGTCGGCGTCGGGTCGACCCTCGGAGCGCTCGCCGCGCAGGTGCTGAAGCGCACGCTCAACCGCGCGCGGCCCACCCGCGCGATCGCCGGCTTCCAGGCGCTCGCCGAGGACCCGGACGCGTTCTCGTTTCCATCGGGCCACACCGCCGCGGCCGTGGCGGTCGCGGTGGCGCTCGCCGGCGAGCCCTGGGGCGCCGGCCCGCTCGCCCTGCTGCTCGCGACCGGGATCGCCCTCTCGCGCGTGTACCTCGGGGCGCACTATCCATTCGACGTGCTGGTGGGCGGAGTGGTCGGTTCCGGGGCTGGCGCGGTCGCGCGCGCTGCGGTGTCGGAGATGCTGGATTGATGGGCCTGCGTCGCTCGCAGCGCCGGTGACGCGCGGCGTCACGCACCGTTGGCACGAGTTGCGCACGCCGCTGCCGGCGATGCTATCCCCACAGGGAGGGCCGCCTGCTATGCTGCCGCGGAGCCCTTCATCAGGAGCGTGCTTTGGACAACATCGTGCTGGGCGAGCTCAGCGCTTCCTTCGACCACAGCGATGCGCGCGCGGTGCGCGTGCGCCTCACCGGGAAGAGCGGCAGCCGTGACGCGGGGAAGGTGCTCGCGCCCATCTTCGATCAGGCGCTGCAGTCGGCGTCGACGGAGGGCCGCGTGCTCGAGCTGCACTTCGAGCGGCTCGAGTACTTCAACTCCTCCACGATCGCGGCGCTCGTGCAGTTCATCCGCGCGGCGCAGGCGAAGGGCATCGCCCTCACGGTGTTCTACGACGGGAAGCAGAAGTGGCAGGCGATGTCGTTCGACGCGCTGAAGCGGGCGATGCGGCCGTTCCAGGGCGGGGCGGCGGCGGTCGTGTTCTCGACCGAGGTCGGCTAGCCCCCGCCTCAGGCGAGCATCGGCACGAAGCGCGAGCGCGCCGCGGTGTTGCGATCGACCGCCGCGCCGGTGCGGCGCACCAGCATCATCGTCACGTCGTCGTCCTGCCGCGCGCGGAAGGCGCTCACGCGCGCGAAGAGCGCGTCCACCGCGGCCGGGAGCGGCAGCTCGGCGGCGGCGACCTCCTCGAAGGCGGCGACGAGCCGCGCGTCCCCGAACATCTCGCCGGAGGAGGACATGGCCTCGGTCGCGCCGTCGGTGAAGAACAGCGCCACATCGCCCGGGCCCATGGGCACGTCCACGTCCACGACCTCGCCGTTCACGTCGCGCGCCACGCCGATCCAGCAGCCCTCGTTCGAGACGACCTCCACCTTCCGCTGCGCGGCGCGCCACACGAAGATGTCCTGGTGCTTCCCGGCGAGCGTCAGGCGGTCGGGGTCGAGCCGCACCACGTTGAGCGTCATGTAGCGGCCGGTGTGCAGCCGCGAGATGTTCTCGACGAGCACGGTGTTCACGGCGCGGAATACGCCGGAGGGACCGAGGTCGGGGTTCCGCTCGACGAGCGCCAGGATGCTCGTCTGCGTCATCATCATCACGAGGCCCGACTCGACGCCGTGCCCCGAGACGTCGCCGATCGCGACCCAGCGGTGTCCGGCGTCGGTCTCGATGATGTCGTA
>JBJMQK010000534.1:0-11725 GCA_045802735.1 Anaeromyxobacteraceae bacterium
GCGTCGAAGTCGCCGTTCTTGATCGCGACGAGGGTCTCGAGGAGGCGCACGTCGAGCGCATCGTCGGGGCGCGCGCGACGGACGCGGCGTTCGGGAGTGGCCATGGAAATCCTCCGGAGCTAGCGGCTAGGAGAGGTCGTCGAGCAGCTTCGTCAGGTCGTCGAAATCCACCGGCTTCACGAGGTGGGCGTGGAACCCCGCCTCGAGCGCGAGCTTGCGGTCCTCGGGGCGGCCGTAACCCGTCATCGCGATGAGCCGGGTCACGGGCGCGACCTCGCGCAGCTCGCGCGCGACGGCGTACCCGTCCAGGCCGGGGAGGCCGATGTCCACGAGCGCGACGTTGGGCCGGCGCGTGCGGATGAGCTCGATGCCCGTCGCTCCGTCCCCCGCCTCGGCCACGGCGTGGCCCGAGAGCTCGAGCAGCGCCCGCAGCGACTCGCGGATGTCGGCGTTGTCCTCGACGAGCACGATCTCGAGCGGGTGGGGCGCGGCCGCGCGGGACGCCCGCGGCGCGGCGTCGGCGGGCTCGCACGGCCCTCGCTCGACCGCGGCCGCGCCGCGCGGCGGCAGGCGGACCTCGAAGGAGCTGCCCTGGCCGAGCCCGCCGCTGCGCGCGATGACGCACCCACCGTGCATCTCGACCAGGCTCCGCACCAGGGTGAGCCCGAGCCCGAGGCCGCCGCGGGCGCGGTCGGAGCCCTGCGCCACCTGGACGAACACGTCGAAGATGCGCGGCAGCATGTCCGGGGCGATGCCGATGCCGTCGTCGGCGACGTGGAGGACGAGGTCCGCCCCATCGCGCGCCGCGCGCACCGCGATGTGGCCGCCGGGGTCGGTGTACTTCGCCGCGTTGTGCACGAGATTCGCGACCACCTGCGAGAGCCGCACGGCGTCGCCCTCGAGCTCGAGCGGCCCGTCGGGGAGCTCGAGGGCGAGCGCGTGACCGCGCTCCGCCACGAGCCCCGCGGTCGCGTGCAGGGCGTCGCGCACGATCGACCCGAGATCGGCCGGCGCGCGCTTCAGCTCGATCTTGCCGTTGCGGATGCGCGAGACGTCGAGGAGGTCGTCGAGGAGGCGCGTCATGTGCGCGATCTGCCGGTCGGCTCCCGCCAGGATGCGCTCCAGCGCCGCGTCGCCGACGCCCGTGCGCTGGATGAGCTTCACCGCATTGAGCACCGGCGCGAGCGGATTCCGGAGCTCGTGCCCGAGCATGGCGAGGAAGTGGTCCTTGCGGACGTCCGCCTCGCGCAGGTCGGCCGCGACGCGCGACAGCTCGGCGACGAGGCGCGTCCGCTCGACCGCCGCGGCGACGTGGTCCGCGAGCAGCGCGAGCGTCGAGATCTCGTCCGCCTCGAACCCCGCGGGGCGCCGGGCCGCGAAGGTGACGACGCCCTGGACGCGGCCGCCCCCGACGAGCGGAAATGCCGCCGCCGTGCTCGCGCCGACGAGCGCCGCGACGCCCGCGTCCGCGTCCCTGCCGCCGCGGCCGCGAGCCACGATGACGGCGCGCCGCTCCGCCGCCGCGCGAGCCACGAGCGGCTCCCCGGGGAGGACGCGCTGCACCTCGGCGACCGTGGCGGCGTCGAGCCCCGCCGAGGCCACGAGCGTGAGGTCTTCGCCGTGCCAGAGGCAGGCGTCGGCGCCGAGCTCGGCCGCGCGCGCGAACACGGTCGGCGCGGCCTCGACCGGATCGGCCGCGTGCAGGAGCGTGCTCGCGTTGTCGGAGAGCAGGCGCAGCCGCGCGTTGCTGCGCTGCAGGGCCGAGGCGAGGAGCCGATCGCGCTCCAGCTCGCGCCGCAGCGCCTCCTCCTGCCAGCGCCGCCGCTCCTCCTCGAGCGCGCGGGCGTGCTCGCGCCGGTGCGCCTCCGCGAGCAGGGCGGATTGCCGGCGCAGCTCCTCGTTCACGCGCTGCAGCTCGATGAGCGCCGCCACCTTCCCGCGCAGCACCTCCGGGATGACGGGCTTCGCGAGGAAGTCCACCGCGCCGAGCGCGTAGCCGCGCGCCTCCTCGGCCCGCGCGCCGTCGTAGGCCGTGAGGAACATGATGGGCGTGTGCCGCGACCGGTCGCGGGCGCGGATGAGCTCCGCCGTCTCGAACCCGTCGATGCCGGGCATGCGCACGTCGAGGAGGATGAGCGCGAAGTCTCTCTCGAGGAGACAGCGCAGCGCGTCAGCGCCCGACCGCGCCGTGACGAGCTCCGCGTCGAGGCCCCCGAGCATGGCCTCGAGCGCCTTCAGGTTCCGGTCGGTGTCGTCGACGAGCAGGATGCGGACGGGCTCGCGGGGACGGACCTCCGCGCCGTCGGCGGGCTCCCAGCCGTGGCGCGCCTCGTCGCCGTGCATAGGTGTCCCGTTCCGCGTGGCGTGCCCCTCCGATGCTCCCTTCGTGGCGTGGAGATGGGGTCTCGGGAAAGACATTTCCCAGGCCCTGGCGGGGGGACGCCCCCGAGGTCCTTGGCCCCGCGTGAGGCGCCGCTCGCTCCGTCCCACCGCATCCGGGTTATGAGACCGCGAGATGGAACCGCTGCCGATCGACGTCCTCCTCCCGGAGGTGGTCGCCGCCCTGAGGCGCGGCCCATCCGTGGTGATCGAGGCGCCGCCGGGCGCCGGAAAGACCACGCGCGTCCCGCGCGTGATCCTCGATGCGGACCTCGCGGGGGGCGGCGAGATCGTGGTCCTCGAGCCGCGACGGCTCGCGGCGCGGATGGCCGCGCGTCGCGTCGCGGAGGAGCTCGGCGAGGAGCCGGGCGGCACCGTGGGCTGGCAGGTGCGCTTCGAGGACGTCTCCTCGGCGCGCACCCGCATCCGCTTCGTCACCGAGGCGCTCCTCACGCGCCGGCTCCTGCGCGACCCGGGGCTCGCCGGCGTGGGCGCGGTCGTGCTCGACGAGTTCCACGAGCGGCACCTCGACGGCGACCTGGCGCTGGCGCTCGTCGCGCGGCTGCAGCGGACGGCGCGCCCGGACCTGAAGCTCGTCGCGATGTCCGCGACGCTCGAGGCGGCCCCGCTCGCGCGCTTCCTCGATGCCCCGTCGCTGCGCTCGGAGGGGCGCGCCTACCCGGTGGCCGTCGAGTACCTCACGCCGGAGGAGGCGGCGCGCTCCTCACGCCTCGACGAGCGCGTGGCGTCCGCGGTGCGGCGCGTGCTGCGCGAGGAGCCCGACGGGCACGTCCTCGTCTTCCTCCCCGGGGCGGCCGAGATCCGGCGCGCGCGCGAGGCGCTCGCGGGGCTCTCCGAGGTGGAGGTCCTGCCGCTGCACGGCGACCTTCCGCCGGCGGAGCAGGACCGGGCGGTGCGGCCGTCCTCCCGGCGCAAGGTCGTGCTCTCGACCAACGTCGCCGAGACGTCGGTCACCATCGCGGGGGTCGTCGCGGTGGTGGACTCCGGGCTCGCGCGCATCGCGGCGCACTCGCCGTGGTCCGGGCTGCCGGCGCTCGAGGTGCGGAAGGTGAGCCGCGCCTCGGCGGCGCAGCGCGCGGGCCGCGCCGGGCGGACGCGCGCCGGGCGCTGCCTGCGGCTCTACACGCGCGCCGACCACGACGGCCGCGCCGAGCACGACCTGCCGGAGATCCGGCGCGAGGACCTCGCCGAGACGGCGCTGACGCTCGCGGTGATGCGGGCTGCGACGGGACCCTGCGTTCGCCCCGAGCCCTTCGACTCCGGCCGCTCCGCGGCCTACGCTCAGGACAGGCTCCGCGCAGCGGAGTCGAAGGGCGAGCTTCTGTGGCTCGATCCCCCTCCCCAGGCGGCGTGGGACGCCGCGCTCGCGCTCCTGCGGCGGCTCGGCGCCGTCGACGCCGGGGGCGAGGCGACGCCGGCCGGCCGCCGCCTCGCGCAGCTTCCCCTGCACCCGCGGCTCGCCCGCCTCGCGGTCGAGGCGGAGGCGCGCGGCGCCGGGCGGGAGGGCGCGCTCCTCGCGGCGCTCCTCGGCGAGCGCGACATCCGCGAGCGCTGGGACGCGGATCGCCGCGGCCCCGCGTCGACCGGCCCCTCCGACCTGCTCGAGCTGGCGGCGCTCTTCGAGGAGGCGGCGCAGGCGCGGTTCGAGGAGCGGCGCCTGCGCGCGATGGGGCTCGCGCCCGGGGCGGTGCAGGCGGTCGATCGGGCGTACCGGCAGATCGCGCGGATCGTGAGATCGACCCAGCCCTCGAAGTCCGCACCCGTTCGCCCCGAGCCCTTCGACCACGGCCGCTCCGCGGCCTACGCTCAGGACAGGCTCCGCGCAGCGGAGTCGAAGGGCGCAGGGTCTCGCTCCGCCGCATCGAAGGACGACGCCCTCCTCATGGCCACCCTCGCCGCCTTCCCCGACCGCGTCGCGCGCCGCCGTGCCCCGGGGTCGGCCGAGGTCGTCCTCGTCGGTGGCGGCAGCGCGCGCGTCGCGCCGGAGAGCGTCGTGCGCGAGGCGCCGCTGCTCGTCGCGGTGGACGCGGAGGAGCGTCGCACGCGCACCCCGGGGCGCCCGCAGGTGAGCGGCGCCGTGGTGCGGCTCGCGAGCGCCGTCACGCAGGAGATGCTCCTCGACCTGTTCCCGGACGCGCTGCGCTACGAGGAGGACGTGCGCTGGAACGCCGACGCCGAGCGCGCCGACGCCTTCGAGCGGCTCCTCTACGAGGACCTCGTGCTGGAGGAGGCGCGCGCCGCCCGGCCCGCCCCGGAGCGCACCGCCGCGGTCCTCGCCGAGGCGGCGCTCGCGCGCGGCGTGCGGAGCTTCGCCGAGGAGGGCGCCCTCGACGCGCTCGCCGCCCGCATCGCCTTCGCCGCCCGACACGCGCCGGAGAGCGGCCTCTCGGCGCCCGGCGAGGAGGACCTCGCGGCGGCGCTCCGCGACCTGTGCGCGGGGCGGCGCAGCTTCGCCGAGCTCAGGGAGGCCGGGGTGGAGGCGGCGCTCCTCGCCCGCCTCGCCCCCGGCGCGCGGCCCGCGCTCGAGCGCCTCGCCCCGGAGCGCGTGACGCTCCCGGGCGGACGCGGGGTGAAGGTCCACTACGCGGCCGGCGACGCGCCGCCCTGGATCGAGAGCCGGCTGCAGGACTTCTTCGGCATGGCGGACGGGCCGCGTCTCGCCGCGGGGCGCGTGCCGCTCGTCCTGCACCTCCTCGCGCCGAACGGCCGGGCGCAGCAGGTGACGACCGACCTCGCCGGGTTCTGGGAGCGGCACTACCCCGCCATCCGCCGCGAGCTGATGCGGCGTTACCCCCGCCACGCCTGGCCCGAGGACCCGCTCCACGCCGCCCCATCTCATGGCGGCACGCGTCTTCGTTGATCCCGCAGCGTCGGTTCCGCCGCCATGAGCAAGATCCGGCGCCTACGGCGCCTCACTCCGGGGGAAGAAGCTCTCCCCCCGAGACCCCCCATCGCGCGGGTCAACGCAATCGAGCACCGCCATGAGAGGCCGTCGCCACCGTCCTGTGAGCGCCCGCGGCGCCGCCGCGACGCCGCTCGGGGATGGCCTCGGCGAGGAGGCGAACCGCCTGTGCCAGCTCGCGCTCGTCGTGGCGCGCGAACCCTAACCTCAGATACGGCCGCGGCCGCCCGTCGAAGGCGAACGTCCCCCCGTGCTGGACCGCGACGCCGCCGGCGAGCGCCCGCGCCGCCCACTCCCGCGCATCGAGCCCGGCGCCCACCCGGCACCAGAGCGCGATCCCACCCGGCGGGACGGCGAAGGAGAGCTCGCCGTCGAGCCTCGCGCCGAGCGCCGCCGCGAGCGCGTCGCGGCGCGCGGCGTAGGCGCGGCGCGTGCGCCAGACGTGGCGCTGGATCTCGCCCTCCTCGAGCAGCTCGGCGAGCGCGGCCTCGAGCACGAGATCGCCCTGCCGGTCGAGGTGGAAGCGGTGCACGAGCATGCGCTCGAGCACGGCCTCCGGGGCGGTGGCGAAGCCGATGCGGAGCGCCGGCGCGACCACCTTCGAGAGCGTGCCGACGTACACCACGACGCCGGCGCGGTCGGCGCTCGCGAGCGGCAGCCGCGGCCGCCCCTCGTAGTGGAACTCGTTGTCGTAGTCGTCCTCGATGACGGCGATGCGCTCGCGCGCCGCGAGCTCGAGGAGCGCGAGCCGGCGCGCGGCGGAGAGCGCGACCGTCGTGGGGTACTGGTGGTGCGGGGTGAGGTACACCGCCCGGACCCGCTCCCGCGCGTGCAGCGCCGCGAGCGCAGCCACGTCGAGGCCCTGGCCGTCGACCGGGACGCCCGCGAGCCGCGCGCCGGCGAGGCGGAGCGCGTTCCAGGCCGGGCGGTACCCGAGCGCCTCGACGGCGACGACGTCGCCTGGCGCGAGCAGGGCCCGCGCCGCGAGCGCGATCGCCATCTGTGCTCCGCGCGTGACGATGAGCCCGTCCCGGCCCGGGACGAGCCCGCGCGTCGCGGCGAGCATCTCCGCGAGCGCGGCGCGGAGCCGCGGGTGGCCCCGCGAGTCGCCGTAGGAGAGGTTCCCGGGGCGCCGCAGCGCCCGGCGCCACGCGCGCGCCAGCTCCGCGGCGGGCGCGAGGCGCGGGTCGGGCAGGCCGCCCATGAGCTCGAAGGCGGGGCGGCGCGGCGGCTGTTCCGGCGGCGCGGTGACGTCGAGCCGCGGCAGGTCGAAGCCGGCCCGCCGCACCACCGCACGCGCAGCGGCCGCGGGCGGCGCCGCGCACGGCGAAGGGTGTCCGGACCGCGCCGTCGCCGGGAGGTCCCTCGAGACGAACGTGCCGCGCGCGGGCGCGGTCGCGATCCAGCCCTCCGCCGCCAGCTCCGCGTACGCCGCGAGCACGGTGTTCCGGTGCACGCCGAGGTGCACGGCCAGCGTGCGGCTCCCCGGCAGGCGCGCGCCGGGGCGCAGCCGTCCCACCCGGATGGCGTCGGCGACGCCGCGCGCGAGCCGCACGAACACGGGCCCGCGTCGCGCGCCCGACAGGTCGAGCTGGAGGTCCCACGCGCGCACTGGTCCATCGAATATCGCGGAACTGGTCCTTCCGCACGTGCCAGTGGCGCGCGATCCTGCGCGGCATGCGAACCCCGATCTACCGGATGCCTCGCGAGGAGGCGCTCGCGCTCCTCGGGCGCGCGACGTGCCTCCACCTCGCGACGACGACCCCCGACGGAGCGCCCGTCCTGCGCGCGCTCGACGCCGCCATCGTCGACGGCTGCGTCGCGTTCCACGGCGCGCGCGCCGGCGAGAAGGCGGCCTGCCTCGGGCGACCGGCGGTGGTCTCGGCGGAGGAGGTGGTCGCGCACCTGCCGTCGTACTTCGTCGATCCCGAGCGGGCGTGCCCGGCGAGCACGCTCTACCGCAGCGCGCAGGTGCACGGGACGCTCGTCGAGATCGCCGACCCCGCCGCCAAGGCGCGGGCGCTCTCGGCCCTCATGGCGCGCTGGCAGCCGGAGGGCGGGTACCGCCCCATCGACGCGGAGGACCCGCTCTACCGCGGTGCGCTCGCGGGCGTCCTCGTCTTCGGCGTCTCGCTGGAGCAGGTGGACGGGAAGGCGAAGCTCGGCCAGAAGCGCACGCCCGCGGAGCGGCTCCGCATCGCCGAGGGGCTGTGGCGCCGGGGCGAGCCGGGCGATCCCGCGGCGATCGAGGCCCTCCGCGCCGCGTGCCCCGACACCCCCGTCCCTGGCTTCCTCGCCGCGCCGGCGGGCACGACACTCCACGCCGCGCTCCCGGCCGCGGCCGCGCCGGAGGCGGCCGCGCTGCTCGAGGACGCATACTGGTGGGCGAACGGCCCGCGCGAGCTGCTCGCGCACGTCCACGTCGCCTCGCAGGCGTGGGTGGGCGCGCGCGACGCCGCGGGCCGCCTCGTGGCGAGCGCGCGGGCGGTGTCGGACGGCAAGACCGCCTGGATCTACGACGTCATCGTCGAGCGGAGCTGGCGCGGCCGCGGCCTCGGGCGGCGCGTCACGGCCCTCGTCCTCGACCACCCCGCCGTCCGCGGCGCACCCATCGTGAAGCTCGCGACGAAGGATGCGCAGGGTCTCTATGCCCGCCTCGGGTTCGTCGACGGCGCGGACCGACCGCGGCCGTACGCGACGACCGAGATGGTGCTCGCCCGGCGGTGACGGCCGGGGCTGCGCAGCGCCGCGACGCGCTCGCGATTCGGGCAGCCCGCGCCCGCGCGCGCCGCTACGCTCGTTCCTGGCGCGGCGCCCCGCCGGCCCCGGAGGGTACACGGATGGAGTACGTGAAGCTCGGCCGCACCGGCCTCGACGTGTCGCGGATCTGCCTCGGCTGCATGAGCTTCGGCGTCCCGGATCGCGGCCCGCACCCGTGGACGCTCGACGAGGAGCGGAGCCGCCCGTTCATCAAGAAGGCGCTCGAGCTCGGGATCGTCTTCTTCGACACGGCGAACGTGTACTCGGACGGCACGAGCGAGGAGATCCTCGGCCGCGCGCTCAGGGACTTCGCGCGGCGCGAGGAGGTCGTCATCGCGACGAAGGTGCACGGGCGCATGCGGAAGGGGCCGAACGGCGCGGGCCTCTCGCGCAAGGCGATCATGGCCGAGATCGACGCGAGCCTGCGCCGGCTCGGGACCGACCACGTGGACCTGTACCAGATCCACCGCTGGGACGACGCGACGCCCATCGAGGAGACGCTCGAGGCGCTGCACGACGTCGTGAAGGCGGGGAAGGCGCGCTACCTCGGGGCGTCGTCGATGTACGCCTGGCAGTTCGCGAAGGCGCTCCACCTCTGCGACGCGCACGGCTGGACGCGCTTCTCGACGATGCAGGACTACGTGAACCTCCTCTACCGCGAGGAGGAGCGCGAGATGCTGCCGCTGTGCGCCGCCGAGGGCATCGGGGTCATCCCCTGGAGCCCGCTCGCGCGCGGGCGGCTGGCGCGCGCCTGGGATGCGGCAAGCGCGCGCTCCGAGACCGACGAGTTCGGGAAGACGCTCTACGCCGCCACCGCCGACGCCGACCGCAAGGTCCACGAGCGCCTGACCGAGGTCGCGGCGAAGCGCGGCGTGCCCCTCGCCCAGGTGGCGCTCGCCTGGGTGCTCCGGAAGCCCATCGTGTCGGCGCCGATCGTCGGCGCGACGAAGATGCAGCACCTCGAGGACGCCGTCGCGGCGCTCTCCATGAAGCTCACGGCGGAGGAGGTGGCGGCGCTCGAGGCGCCGTACGTGCCGCACGCCGTGGTCGGCTTCCGCTGAGGTGCACATCGTCCACGGGTGGGCCGCGTCCTCGTCGGCACGAGCGGGTTCGTCTACAAGCACTGGCGCGGCCTCTTCTATCCCGCGGACCTGCCGCAGCGGCTGTGGTTCGACCGCTACACGCGCGAGTTCCGCACGGTGGAGCTGAACGCGACGTTCTACCGCCTGCCGACCGGCGACGCGGTCGATCGCTGGCGCCGCGATTCGCCCCCCGGGTTCGTCTTCGCGGCCAAGGGGAGCCGCTTCATCACGCACATGAAGCGGCTCATCGACCCGCGCGCGTCGCTGCCGCGCTACTTCGAGCCGGTGGGCCGACTGCGCGAGAAGCTCGCGGTGGTCCTGTGGCAGCTGCCGCCGCGCCTTGGCGCGAACCTCGAGCGCCTCGACGCCTTCCTCGCCGCGCTCCCCGGCGGCGTGCGCCACGCCGTCGAGTTCCGCGACGAGAGCTGGTACACGGACGCCGCGTGCGACGTCCTCGACCGCCACGGCGCCGCCTTCTGCGAGCACGACCTCGTCCGGCGCGCGCCGCCGCGCCGCACCGGGGGCTTCCGCTACGTGCGCTTCCACGGCTCCACCGGGAAGTACGACGGCCGCTACGGCGCGCGCGCGCTCGAACCCTGGGCGGAGGACCTCGCGCGCGGCGCGCGCCGGGGCGACGCGTTCGTCTACTTCAACAACGACATCGGCGGGCACGCCATCGCGGACGCGCGCGCCCTGGTCGCGCTGCTCGGCGAGGGCGTCCGCGCCGGCGACGTGACGGAGGACGCCGGCGCCTCGCACTCGCCGTGAGCGCCGTGGCGCCCACGCGGTGACGGACGTAAGGAACGCCCGATGCGCGCGCGCCTGAAGCGCCTCTCCTCCGACGAGGTCCCGGACCTCGCAGCGTACGTCCCGCCCGAGCCCGACGCGTTCGCCGTGCCGCTCGTGCTCGAGGTCGGCGCACTCGGCCAGCGCGGGCGCGAGCGCTTCGACCTCCTCGTCGTGACGCCGCGCTGGCTGCTCACGCGCCACGGGCCGCACGGCGCGATCGTCGGGCGCGCGAAGCTCATCGTGTTCGAGTGGAGCTACGCTCGCATCCGGGAGTTCCTCGCGCGCGAGGTCGAGCGCTGCTCGGGCGCGACCTGGCCCGAGGTCGCGCGCAAGGTCGCCCGGCTCGCCGACTGGGAGGGCGAGGGGGAGAACGTCGTCGGCCTGCGGTAGAGCGCGGCGCTGCGCCGGGATCAGCCCCTCGGCGTCGCGAGGAAGGAGACGATCTCGCCCCACATCGCCGCCTCGGCGTCGAGGTCGAGCGTGTTGTGCTTCGCGTCCGCGTCCTCGTAGAGCCGCTTCGGCCCACGCAGCGCGTCGAAGAGGCGGCGGCCCTGCTCGGCGCCGACCACCTCGTCCTTCCCCGCGACGAGGACCACCGCCGGGCGCTCGAACGACGCGAGGTCGCGGACCGGCGCCCAGCGGTCGCGGAGGAGCGCCGCGGGGATGAGCGGGAAGCGTGCGCGCGCCACGTCGGCGAGGTCGGCAAAGGGGGTCACGAGGAGCAGCGCGGAGACGAGCGCCGGCCGCGCCGCGAACGCGCGCCCGGCGACGCCGCTCCCCAGGCTCTCGCCGACGAGCCACACCGGCCCGCCCTCGACGGCGAGCGTCTCGAGCGCGGCCGCCGCCGCCCCGCCGAGCGAAGCCAGCGACGGCTCGCCGCCGCGCGGCCCGTACCCGGGGTACTCGAGGAGCACGACGTCGAGGCCGTGCGGCGCGAGCGCCTCCACGTACCCGGCGCGATCGAGCGCGGACCCGGCGTTGCCGTGCAGGACGAGCACGCGCGCGCGGGGGGCCTCGACGGCGTCGCCGCGCCAGCCGAGGAGCGCGCCGGCACCGTCGCGCCACGGCGTGAGCCCGAGGCGCGCCGCGCGCGCGAGCGCCGCCGCCTCGCCCTCGCGCGCGGGCTGGTAGAGGAGCCGCCGCTGGAAGGCGACGAGCAGCGCGACGCCTGCGACGACGAGCGCGAAGGCGACGGCGAGGGCGATCGCGGCGAGGCGCACGGCGCGCACGGCACCGACATACCGGGGGAGCGGCGGCGCGGCCGCCCGACCTCGGGGCGTCCGGCGCCACCGCGGAGCTCGGGACGTCCGGCGCCACCACGGATCTCGGGGCGTCCGGCGCCACCGCGCCCGGGGGTGCCCCCTCCGACCGTCGGCGCGTGCGTGCGAGAGTTTGCCCGGCGTGAAATGCGGCGCGAGAAGCCCCACATTTTCGCGACGAAAGGAGAAACACCATGGCGAGGAGATGGCTGGGAGTGATCGCGGCGGCGCTGACGCTCGGGCTCGCGGGGTGTCCGCCCTCGGACCAGAACACGCCGAAGACGGGGCAGTCCGGTTCGTCGTCGCAGGGGAGCGGCTCGAGCGCAGGCAGCAGCGGCAGCTCGGGCAGCAGCGGCGGTTCGAGCGCCACCGGCGGCTCGAGCGGCAGCCCGAGCTCGCCCTCGGGTAGCGGCAGCGGCAGCAGCAGCGGTGGGAGCAGCGGGTCCTCGAGCGGCGGCAGCAGCGGCAGCTCGGGCAGCACCAACAAGTAGGGAAGGGGCCCCCCTCGCTGCGGGGCGAGGGGGGCCGTCCTG
>JBJMQK010000592.1:0-2591 GCA_045802735.1 Anaeromyxobacteraceae bacterium
AACCCGCGCATCCAGGTGGAGCACACCGTCACCGAGATGATCACGGGCCGGAACCTCGTCCAGGCGCAGATCCGCATCGCCGGCGGCGCGACGCTCCACGACCTGGGCCTCGGGCGGCAGGAGGACATCCAGATGCGCGGCCACGCGATCCAGTGCCGCGTGACCACCGAGGACCCGGCGAACGGCTTCGCGCCCGACACCGGGACGCTCAAGGTGTACCGCAGCGCCGGCGGCCCGGGCGTCCGCCTCGACGCGGGCAGCGCCTCCACCGGCGCCGTGATCACGCCGCACTACGACTCGCTGCTGGTGAAGGTGAGCGCCTGGGGGCTCACGCTCGAGGAGTCCGCGAAGATCATGGACCGCGCGCTGCAGGAGTTCCGCATCCGCGGCGTGAAGACGAACATCCCCTTCCTCGAGAAGGTGATGACGCACCCGACGTTCCTCGCCGGCGAGTGCGACACCTCCTTCATCGACTCGCACCCGGAGCTGTTCGCGGTGAAGAAGCGGCAGGACCGCGCCTCGAAGCTGCTCCAGTACCTCGGCGACGTGGTGGTGAACGGCGCGCAGGGCGTGCCCGGCAAGCTCGACTCCTCGAAGCTGCGCGAGCCGCGGCTGCCGCGCGTGGACCTCACGAAGCCGCGGCCCAGGGGTACGCGCGACGTCCTCCGCGAGAAGGGGCCCGAGGGGCTCGCGAAGTGGATCCTGGCGCAGGACCGGATCCTCGTCACCGATACCACGATGCGCGACGCGCACCAGTCGCTCCTCGCGACGCGCGTGCGCTCCTACGACCTCCTCAAGATCGCGCCGGCGACGAGCTACCTCGCCTCGGGCCTGTTCTCGCTCGAGTGCTGGGGCGGCGCGACGTTCGACGTCGCGATGCGCTTCCTCAAGGAGGACCCGTGGGAGCGGCTCGCGAACCTCTCCGCGGCGATCCCCAACGTGCTCCTGCAGATGCTGCTCCGCGGCTCGAACGCGGTCGGCTACACGAACTACCCGGACAACGTGGTGCAGCGCTTCGTCGCCACCGCCGCGCAGGCGGGCGTGGACGTGTTCCGCGTGTTCGACGCGCTCAACTGGACGAAGGGGATGAGCGTCGCGATGGAGGCGGTGCGCAAGAGCGGGAAGCTCTGCGAGGGCACCATGTGCTACACGGGCGACATCACCGACCCGAAGCGCGACAAGTACCCGCTGTCGTACTACGTGTCGCTCGCGAAGGAGCTCGAGCGCATGGGCGCGCACGTGCTCGGCGTGAAGGACATGGCGGGCCTCCTGAAGCCGTTCGCGGCGCGGAAGCTCATCGCGGCGCTGAAGGCCGAGGTCGGCATCCCGATCCACCTCCACACCCACGACACCTCCGGCTACGCCGGCGCGACCTTGCTCGAGGCGGCGCAGGCCGGCGTCGACATCGTGGACGCAGCGCTCGCGCCGTTCTCCGGCCTCACCTCGCAGGCGAGCCTCAACACGCTCGTCGCCGTGCTCGAGAACACGGAGTGGGACACGAAGCTCGACCAGGACGGCCTGCAAGAGCTCGCGAACTACTGGGAGACGGTGCGCGAGCACTACGCGCCGTTCGAGTCGGGGCTCAAGGCCGGGACGGCCGAGGTGTACCGGCACGAGATCCCGGGCGGCCAGTACTCCAACTACAAGCCGCAGGTGGCAGGGCTCGGCCTCCTCGACAAGTGGGAGGAGTGCAAGGACATGTACCGGAAGGTGAACGTCCTCTTCGGCGACATCGTGAAGGTGACGCCCTCGTCGAAGGTCGTCGGCGACATGGCCATGTTCCTCGTGAAGAACGGGCTCGAGCCGGAGGACCTGTTCAAGCCCGGCCAGGACTTCGCCTTCCCCGAGTCGGTGGTGGGCATGTTCCGCGGAATGCTCGGCCAGCCCCACGGCGGGTGGCCGCAGCCGCTCCAGGACATCGTCTTGAAGGGCCAGGCGCCGATCCACCACCGCCCGGGTGAGCTGCTCGAGCCGGCGGACCTCGAAGGCGAGCGCACGCGCGCCGCGCAGCGCGTCGGCCACCCCGTCAGCGACGAGGGGCTCGCGAGCTGGCTCCTCTACCCGAGCGTCTACGCCGACCTCGAGCGCCACCGCGCCGAGTTCTCCGACACCTCGGTGCTGCCGTCGAAGCACTTCTTCTACGGCCTCGAGGTCGGACGGGAGACCTCGTTCGACATCGAGAAGGGCAAGACCCTCATCCTGAAGCTCGTGATGGTGGGGCCGCTCGCGAAGGACGGCACGCGCGAGGTCTTCTTCGAGCTGAACGGCGAGGGGCGCTCCGTCATCGTGCGAGATCAGTCCGCGGCGAAGGACGACGCGGCGCGGGCCAAGGCCGACAAGGCGAACCCGAAGCACCTCGGCGCGCCGATGCCGGGCAAGGTCCTGAAGGTGAACGTGAAGCCCGGCGACGAGGTCGACGCGGGCGCCGTGCTCCTCGTCACCGAGGCCATGAAGATGGAGACGAACGTGAAGGCGAAGACGGCGGGCAAGGTCCTCGAGGTCCGCTTCGCCGAGAACGGGAAGGTCGAGAAGGACGATCTGCTCGTCGTGTTCGCCTAGCGCCCTTCTCGAGACGCGCGCGGCCGGCGAGG
>JBJMQK010000701.1:0-5271 GCA_045802735.1 Anaeromyxobacteraceae bacterium
GCGGATCGGCGGCGACCGCATGGACGAGGCGATCGTCCAGCACCTGAAGCGCCGCTACAACCTGCTCGTCGGCGAGCGCACCGCCGAGATGGTGAAGATCGCGATCGGCAGCGCGTTCGCCGCCGAGGAGGAGCTCGTGACGGACGTCCGCGGGCGCGACCTCGTGACGGGGCTGCCGCGCACCGCGGTCGTCACTGCGACCGACGTGCGCGACGCCGTGGCGGAGCCGCTCCGGGGGATCGTCGACGCGGTGAGGACGACGCTCGAGCTCACGCCGCCCGAGCTCGCCTGCGATCTCTCCGACCGCGGGATCGTGCTCGCCGGGGGAGGCGCGCTCCTCGGGAACCTCGACCTCCTCGTGCGCGAGGAGACCGGGCTCCCCGTCACCCTCGCCGAGGACCCGCTCGGCGCCGTCGCGCTCGGCGCGTCACGGGTGCTCGAGGAGCTCGAGGTGCTCGAGGCCGCTGGCGCCGAGGTGTGACGCGTCGCTAGACACCAGCGCGGAGGGCTTCGCGTGCGGCTCCTGCTCGTCGAGGACGATCCGATGCTCGGCGCGAGCGTCCGCCGGGGGCTCGAGCTCGCCGGCCACGCCGTCGACTGGGTGCGGGACGGCGACGAGGCCGCGGCGGCGATCCGCGGCGAGCCTTACGAGGTGGTGCTGCTCGACCTCGGGCTCCCCGGCCGCGGCGGGCTCGACGTGCTGCGCGAGGTCCGCGCGCGGAAGAACGCCGTCCCGGTCCTCGTCCTCACCGCGCGCGACGCCGTCGCCGATCGCGTGGCGGGGCTCGACGCCGGCGCCGACGACTACCTCGTGAAGCCGTTCGACCTCGACGAGCTCTCTGCCCGGGTTCGGGCGCTCGCGCGGCGCGGACGGGGGCGCGCCGATCCGGTGCTGGAGCACCGCGGGCTCCGGCTCGATCCCGCCGCCCACGAGGTCACGCTCGACGGGGCACCGGTCGCGCTCTCCGCGCGCGAGTTCGCGCTGCTCGAGGCGCTCCTCGAGCACCCCGGCCGCCCGCTCTCTCGCGCGCGCCTCGAGGAGCGGCTCTACGGCTGGAGCGACGGCGTCGAGAGCAACGCCGTCGAGGTCCACGTCCACGCGCTGCGGCGGAAGCTCGGCGCACGCTGGATCAAGACGCTGCGCGGCGTCGGCTACGTCGTCCCGAGGGAGCCGTGAGGTCCTTGCGCCGCACCCTCGTCGTCGCGCTCGTCGCCGTGGTCACCGTCGCGACGGCGGCGGGCGCGCTCGCCACCTACCGCGTGGCGCGCGGGGAGGTCGACGCCATCTTCGATTACCACCTGCGCCAGCTGGCGCTCTCGGTGCGCGATCAGGCGCTCGGGCTCTCCGGCGCGACGCCCCGGCCGGCGCGCGACATCGACTTCGTGGTCCAGATCTTCGGCCCCTTCGGCGTGCGGGTGTACGCGTCGAGCGCGGCGCCCGATCTGCCGCCGCCGAGCGAGCTCGGGTTCGCGACGCTCGAGACCGAGGCCGGGCGCTGGCGGGCGTATGCCATCGCGGTCGGGCCCGAGGTCATCCAGGTGGCGCAGCCGCTCGCGGTGCGCGGCGAGCTGGCCTTCGGCGCCGCCGCGCGGACGTTGCGCCCGCTGCTGTTCCTCGTGCCGGTGCTGGCGCTCGCGGTGTGGTGGGTCGTCGGCCGCGCGCTCGCGCCCCTCGATCGCCTGGCGCGCGGCGCCGCGGCGCGCAGCGCCGCCACGCTCGCGCCGTTCCGGGAGGCGGGCGCGCCCGAGGAGGTGCTCCCGCTCGTGCGATCGTTGAACGGCCTCCTCGGCCGGCTCGACGCCGCGCTCGCCGCGCAGCGCGCGTTCGTCGCGGACGCGGCGCACGAGCTCCGGACGCCGCTCGCGGCGCTCAAGGTGCAGGCGCAGCTGGCCGCCCGCGCCGCGACTCCGGCGGACGGCGCCCTCGCGATGCGCGACCTCGAGGCGGGGCTCGACCGCGCGACGCACGTCGTCGCCCAGCTCCTCACGCTCGCCCGCGTCGAGCCAGGCGCGGGCGGCGGCGCCGCGGAGGAGCGGGTCGCGCTCGCGCCGCTCGTCGCGCAGGCGGTCGCCGATCACGCTCCGCTCGCCGAGGCGAAGGGCGTGGACCTCGGCGCGACGCGCTCCGACGAGCGCGCGCTCGTACGCGGGGACCCGGCGGCGCTGCGGACGCTCCTCGCGAACCTCGTCGACAACGCCATCCGCTACACACCGCGCGGCGGGCGGGTGGACGTCGCGTCGGGTGCCGCCGGAGCTCGCGCCTTCCTCGAGGTGTCGGACAGCGGGCCCGGCATCCCGGCCGACGAGCGCGAGCGCGTCTTCGGCCGCTTCTACCGCCGGCCGGGCGCGGCCGAGGGAGGGAGCGGGCTCGGGCTCGCCATCGTGAGGGCGATCGCGGAGCGGCACGGCGCGGCCGTCTCGCTCGGCGACGCGCCGGGCGGCGGGCTCGTCGCCCGCGTCGAGCTGCCGCGGCTCGAGCCTGCACCCGGCGAGGTCGGGGCCGCCTTAAGCGTGCGTTAAGGTGGAGTCGCTAGGGTCCTCCCCGACGCCGGATGTCCCGGCCACGCATCGAGGAGGACCACATGAGATCACCTGTCCTGAAGCGCACCGCGCTCGCGCTGGCGCTCGCCGCGGCGGGGTTCGCGGGGTACCGCGCGCGCGACGTCTCGCCCGTCGCGACCGCGCTCGCCGATCCGACGCCCGCCGCCGCTCCCTCCATCCCCGCGCGCAGCGCGCCCGACTTCAGCGCGATCGTGCGCCGCTACGGCCCGGCCGTCGTGAACGTGAGCACGACCGGGCTCATGAACGCCGCGAACGCCGAGCTGAGGGGCGGCCCGGGCGGCGGCCCGGGCGACGGCGACCCCGGCGATCCCTTCTCCGAGTTCTTCCGGCGCTTCCACGGACCCGGGCCGCAGGGCGTCCCGGTGCGCGGGCTCGGCTCGGGCTTCATCGTGGATCCGGACGGCATCGTCCTCACGAACGCCCACGTCGTCCAGGGGGCGAGCGAGGTGCGCGTGAAGCTCACCGACGGGCGCGAGTTCGCGGCGAAGGTGGTCGGCGTGGACCGGCCGACGGACGTGGCGGTGCTGCGCATCGACGCGAAGGGGCTCCCGGCGGTGCGGCTCGGCGATCCCGCGCGGACGCAGGTGGGCGAGTGGGTGCTCGCCATCGGCGCGCCGTTCGGGTTCGAGAACAGCGCCACCGCGGGCATCGTCTCGGCGAAGGCGCGCTCCTTGCCCGACGAGGGCTACGTGCCGTTCCTGCAGACCGACGTCGCGGTGAACCCGGGCAACTCGGGCGGCCCGCTCTTCAACGCCGACGGCGAGGTCGTCGGCATCAACTCGCAGATGTACTCGCGCTCGGGCGGCTACCAGGGCCTCTCCTTCGCGATCCCGATCGACGTCGCGATGAAGACCGAGAGGCAGCTCCTCGCGCACGGGAAGGTGGTGCGCGGCCGCCTCGGCGTCACCGTCCAGGACGTGAACCAGGCGCTCGCGCACGCGTTCGGCCTCGACGGCGCGTCCGGTGCGCTCGTGAGCTCGGTCGAGAAGGGCAGCGGCGCGGCGCGCGCCGGCGTGGAGCCGGGCGACGTCATCCGCAAGGTCGACGGCAAGGCCGTGACGCGCTCGGCCGACCTGCCGCCCATCGTGGCCGATCTCGCGCCCGGCTCGCGCGTCCACCTCGACCTGTGGCGCAAGGGCGCCGCCCGCGCGGTGGACGTCACCGTCGGTGAGCAGGCGGGACCGGCGGTCGCGTCGCGCGGCGGAGCGGCGGAGGAGCACGGCCGCCTCGGGCTCGCCGTCCGGCCGCTCACGCCGGAGGAGCGCCAGCGCGCGGGGCTCGAGGGCGGCGTCGTGGTCGAGGCCGCGAACGGCCCGGCGGAGCGCGCCGGCCTCCGCGAGGGCGACGTCGTCGTCGCGGTGAACGGCACGCCGGTGGCGGGCGTCGAGGAGCTGCGCGGGGTCGTGGCGAAGGCGGGGCGCGAGGTCGCGCTCCTCGTCCAGCGCGGCGAGACGCGGCTCTACGTCCCGGTCGAGCTCGGGTGATGGGGGCGTGAGGCGAGGCTAGAACCCGGCGATGCCAACGATCATGCAGCGCGCGGTCCGGCGCCTCGGGTTCGGCCGCCTCATCCCGCTCCTGCGCCTCTACCCGCCGTTCGTCGGCGCCGGCGTCCGCGTGACGGGCGCCGCCGCCGACGCGTCGCGGGTCACCGTCGAGATGTCGCTCACCCGCTTCAACCGGAACTTCGTGGGGACGCACTTCGGCGGCTCGCTCTACTCGATGTGCGACCCGTTCTTCATGCTGATGCTGATGGAGCGCCTCGGGCCGGGCTACGTCGTCTGGGACAAGGCCGCGAGCATCGAGTTCCTGCGGCCCGGGCGCGGGACGGTGCGGGCGACGTTCGAGCTGCCGGACGCGCGCGTCGAGGCGATCCGGGCCGACGCCGATCGCGCCGGCAAGGTGCTGCCCGAGTTCGACGTGACGGTCGTCGCCGAGGGCGGAACCGAGGTTGCGCGCATCCACAAGACGCTCTACGTCCGGCCCAAGGCCCGCGCGCGCGCCGAAGGGGCGAGCGCGGACGCGGAAGCGGATGCGCCCCACGATGCAGCTGCGCGCTGACTGCGTCGCTACCGCTCGCGCGCCGCGCGGATGCGATCGTTGTACGCGACGATCTTGGCGTTGAGCTGCTCGACGCGGCGCTGGATCGAGCGCTCGGCGCGGCGGGCGGCCTCGAGGCGGGTGTCGTGGGCGGCCTTCCTCCGGGTCAGGGCCGCGAGCTGCTCCGGCTCGATCGCCGCGGCGGCGACGGTCTCCGCGGCGTCGATCCGCCGGCGCTCCGCCTCGAGCTCGGCGGCCTCGGCGGCGAGGCGGTTGCGATCGACCTCGATCGCGTCGCGCTCGGCGTCGAGGTCGGCGCTCACGGCGCGCAGCGCCGCGGGATCCGTCTCGCGGGCGACGGGGCGCGGCGACCTCGGAGGTGCGATCGACTGGGCCTGCGGCTCGCGGGTGCGGTGCCGGGTGGGGGCGCTCCGCGCGGGGGCGGGCGCGGGGACCGGGGGCGGGAGCTGCGGCGCCGCGGGAGCGCTCGCGCGCGGGCGTGCGTCCGCTGCGACGGGGCGTGAACTCGAGCCCTCCCCGCCGTGCCAGACGAAGACGGCAGCCGCCGCGGCGACGGCCGCGACCGCGGCGAGCGCCGCGAGCGCGACGGCGGCGGACGGGGCGCGGCGCGCGGGAGGGACGGGTTCGGGGGCGGTCGCCGGCGGCCGGGGC
>JBJMQK010000223.1:0-3413 GCA_045802735.1 Anaeromyxobacteraceae bacterium
GCGCGGCTCCGCGTCGCGAACGTGTTCCACGCCGGCGACGGCAACCTCCACCCGCTCGTCCTGTACGACGCCCGCGTCCCCGGCGAGGAGGAGCGCGCCGCGCACGTCGGGCGCGAGATCCTGCGCCTCTGCGTCCGCTACGGCGGGTCGATCACCGGCGAGCACGGCGTCGGCGCCGAGAAGGCGGAGGCGATGGCCGACATGTTCGGCCCCGACGACCTCGAGACCATGGCCCGCGTGCGCCGCGCGTTCGACCCGCACATGCGCTTCAACCCCGGCAAGGTCTTCCCCACGCCCCGGCTCTGCGGCGAGAAGCCCGGGCCCTACGTGCCGCACGCGGTGGAGCTCTCGGGCGAGGCGGAGCGATGGTAGCGCTCCCCGCCGGCGCGGCCGACGCGGTCCTCGGGGTCGCGCCGCGGCTCACCGTCGAGCCCGCGTCGGTGGACGAGGCGGCCGAGGTGATGCGCGCCTGCGCCGGCGACGGGCTCGCGCTCCTCTTCGGCGGCGGCGGCACCGACCTCGAGCTCGGCGCGCCGCCGCGGGAGCTCGACGTGCTCCTGCGCACGCGGCGCCTCGCGCGCGTCGTCGAGCACGCGCCGGCCGATCAGATCGCCACGGTCGAGGCGGGGATGCCGATCGCGGCCTTGCAGCAGCACCTCGCCGCGCACCGGCAGCGCCTCGCGCTCGACCCGCCGCTCCCGCTCCGCGCGACGATCGGCGGCGTCGTCGCGGCGAACGCCTTCGGGCCGCGGCGCCTGCGCTACGGCGCGGCGCGCGACCTCGTGGTCGGCATGAGCTTCGTGCGGGCGGACGGGACGCCGGCCCGCGGCGGGGGCAAGGTCGTGAAGAACGTCGCCGGGTTCGACGTGCCGCGCCTCCTCGTCGGCTCGCTCGGCACGCTCGCGCTCATCACCACCGTCACGGTGCGCCTCCACCCGCTGCCCGAGACCGAGACCACGGTCCTCGTGCCCGGCCTCTCCGCCGCCTCGCTGCGCCCGCTGGTGAAGGCGCTCGCCGAGGCGCAGCTCGAGCCCACGTCGGCGGCCGCCATCGCCGAGGGCGCCCATCTGCGCCTGGGCGTCCGCTTCGAGGGGTTCGCGCCGGGCGTCGCCGAGCAGCGCGACCGGCTCCTCGCGCTCGCGGAGCGGGTGGGCGCGTCGGCGGAGCCGCTCGAGGACGGCGACGCGCGCGGCTTCTGGGAGCGGCACGACAACATCCGCAGCGAGGGCTCGCTGCGCGCACGGATCAGCGCCCCCGCGGCCTCCGTGGCCCTGGTGCAGGAGCGCGTCATCGCGCCGCTCGCCGCGGCGCTCCGCCCCGCCGCGGCCGTGCTCTATCCGATGCTCGGGTTCGCCTTCGTCTCCGGCGAGCCGGCCCACGTCGATGCGGTGGTCCGCGCCGTGGAGGACGGCCGCGCCGCGCTCGCGCCGCTCGGCGGCTCGGTCGTCCTCACCGCGGCCCCGCTCGCGGTGCGCGCGCGCGCCGACGTGTGGGGCGCGCCGCCGACCTCGCTCGCCCTCATGCGCCGCATGAAGGAGGCCCTCGACCCCAGGGGTCGCCTCGCCCCGGGCCGCTTCGTCGGCGGGCTGTGACCCGGACCTGGACCCGCCCGCCCGCCCCATGGACGCCACGCAAGCCCCGACCTCCGCCGACGCCTCGAGCCCGACCACGGCTCGCCGCAACCCCGCCGACGACTGTGTTCACTGCGGGTTCTGCCTGCCCGCCTGTCCGACGTACAACTCGTGGCACGAGGAGATGGACTCGCCGCGCGGGCGCATCGACCTGTACCGCGCCGTCTCCGACGGCCGCCTCGCGCTCGGCCCCGACGTGGTGAAGCACTTCGATCGCTGCCTCGGCTGCATGGGCTGCATGACCGCGTGCCCGTCCGGCGTCCGCTACGACGTCATCGTCGAGGACGCGCGGGCGAAGATCGAGCACGTCCACCGCCGCGCGCTCCCCGATCGCCTGCACCGCGCCGCCGTCTTCGCGCTCTTCCCGTACCCGCTCCGGCTCAGGCTCGCGGCGCTCCTCCTGCTCGCCTTCCGCATCACGGGGCTGCAGTGGCTCGTGCGCAAGACCGGCGTCCTGCGCCTCTTCTCGCGCCGCCTCGCCCAGGCGGAGGCGCTCTCGCCGCCGGTGTCGCTCCACGCCGTGCTGGCGCGCCTCCCCGAGCGCACCGCCGCGCGGGGCGGGCCCCGGCTGAAGGTCGGCCTCGTCGCCGGGTGCGTCCAGCGGGTCTTCTTCCCCGGGGTGAACGAGGCGACGCTGCGCGTCCTCGCCGCGGAAGGCTGCGACGTCGTCGTCCCGCCCGGCCAGGGCTGCTGCGGCGCGCTCTCCATCCACGCGGGGCGCGACGAGGAGGCGCTCGAGATGGCGAAGGCGCTCATCGAGCGCTTCGAGGCGGCGCGCGTCGAGGTCATCGCCGTGAACGCCGCCGGCTGCGGCTCGAACCTCAAGGACTACGGCCGCCTCTTCGCGAACGACGCGGCGTGGGCGGCCCGCGCGGCAGCCTTCTCGCGCAAGGTGCGCGACGTCACCGAACTCGTCGCGTCGCTCGCCCCCCGCGCCGAGCGCAAGCCGGTGCGCGCGCGCGTCGCCTACCACTCCTCCTGCCACCTCGGCCACGCGCAGGGCATCACCGACCCGCCGCGCGCCATCCTGCGCGCGATCCCGGGGCTCGAGCTCGTCGAGGTGCCGGACGCGGACCAGTGCTGCGGGAGCGCGGGTGTCTACAACCTGCTGCAGGTGGACAGCTCGGTCGAGATCGGGCGGCGCAAGGCGGCCAACGTCCTCTCGACGAACCCGGATCTCGTGGCGAGCGCGAACCCCGGCTGCACGCTCCACATCGACCGCATGCTACGCGAGGGCGGAAGGACGCTGCCGGCGGCTCACCCGATCGAGATCCTCGACTGGTCGATCCACGGCACGGGGCCGTTCTCGGCCCGCCAGGCGCCGCCCTTCAGCTCGCCCTGAGGAGCCGCCACACGAAGTCGAGCGGGGTGAGCGCCGGCTTCTCCTCGGCGCGTTCAGGCTTTGCGGGGGCGCGCTGCGGCGCGAGCGCCGCCTCGCGGTGCGGCCTGAGCCGGCGCAGCTCCTTGCTCGCGGTCTGGAACTCGTGGATCGCCTGCCGGATGGCGTCGCCGTTCGACACCCCGCCGAGCGATCCGAGCACGGCCTTCTGATAGCGGCTCCGCGCTTCCTCGTATCGGGCCATCGCCGTCTGAAGTTCCGTGGTCATGTGGTTCCCCTCCCCCTGTCAGCGAGCCGTATGCGAGCCTTCATACGCCTTCGATGTCGGGATAACGCTTCGGCTTCATCTGGAGCAGCCCCCGGCAGGGGGACAGCCGGGCGTGCGCACGATGGGTGTGCGTACCTGCTGGGGTTTTTCCGCCGGCCCCGATGGAGATCCCGTG
>JBJMQK010000089.1:0-3041 GCA_045802735.1 Anaeromyxobacteraceae bacterium
CCCGAGGCCGCCGAGCACGTCGGGCAGCGCCTCCGCGAAGCTCCGCGCCGGTGCGAGCGCCTCGGCGAGGGCGTACTGGGCCGCGCGCCGCATCTCGGCGCGCTTGCGCTCCGTCGTGTCGCGGACGAGCTTCGCGTACCCGGCGAGGCGCCCGTCGGCGTCGCGGAGCGCGCGGAGCGTCACGGCGGCCCAGAAGCGCGACCCGTCCTTGCGCACGCGCCACGATTCGCCCTGCGTCCGACCGTCGCGCTCGGCGGCGGCGAGCTCGCGCTCCGGCAGCCCCGCGGCGAGGTCCTCCTCGACGTAGAACACCGAGAAGTGGCGCCCGACGATCGCGCCCGGCGCCCACCCCTTGATGCGCTCGGCGCCGCTGTTCCAGCTCACGACGTTCCCGAGCCGGTCGAGCAGGTAGATCGCGCTGTCGGTGACGCCCTCGACGAACAGGCGGAAGCGCTCCTCGCTCTCGGCCAGCGCGCGCGCGCGCTCCTCGGCCGCGCGGGCCGTGCGGCGGTGGATCTCCGCGACGTTGCGGAGCTGCGAGCGCGCCAGGAGGGCGAGCGCCGCGCCGACGCCGACCGAGAGGAGGAGCGTCGAGGCGAGGACGAGCGAGGACGCGCGCTGCGCCCACGCCGAGCGCTCGCTGCGCAGCGCCTCCTCGACGTCCACGAAGCGCCGCGTCTCGGCGCGGAAGGCTTCCATGATGCGCCCCCGCGCGACGATGGCGTCCGCCGGGAGCGCGCCGGGGACGCTCGTGCCGATGCCGGCGGCGGCGCGGTTCTCCCAGTCCTGCGCGAGCTTCCGGATGCGCCGGACCGCGCTCTGCTGCGAGGCGTTGTCGGCGACGAGCCGCTCGAGGGCGTCGACGGCCGGGTCGAGGGCCTGGTCGGCGATCTCGTACGCCTCGAGGAACGCCGGCCTGCGGGCGATGAGATAGCCGCGCAGCGCGCTCTCGCGCTCGAGCTGGAGGCGGGCGAGGTCGTTCACGCGCGCGAGGACCATGTCGGTGTGGTCGACCCAGGCCGCGGTCTCGCGGAGGACCTGCACCTGCCAGCCGAGGACCGCCGCCACCGCGAGCATGAGGGCAGCCGGGTAGAAGCTCGCGCGGACGAGCAGCCGTCGGAGCTGCGGGTCGGCGGGAGCGTTCGGCTGCGCCATGCGGGCGTGTGCTGTAGCGCGAGGGCAGCGGAAGCGCCGCGCGGATGCGCGTGCGTCGAACGAACGGGGAGGCGGTCCTACTTCCCCCGTTTCCGCCCCTCGAGGTCCTTCTCGCCAGAGGCCTCCTCGAGCTCCTCCTCGTGCACGATCGGCCCTTCCTTGCCGATGCGCATCGCGGCCTGGCGGTTGAAGGTGGGGTGGTTGCGGCGGAGCCACTCGAAGACCATGAGCGCGTGCTCGATCTCCTCGTCGCGGTTGTGCTCCAGGATCCGCCGCAGCTCGGGGTCCTCGGTGACGTCGACGCGCTGCTGGTACCAGTCGATCGCCTCGAGCTCCTCCTGGAGCGACGTGAGCGCGCGGTGAACGTCGCGCGTCTTCGGGGTGAGGTTGTCGAACGGTTCGTGGTAGCCGGCGGAGTTGGCCATCGTGCCTCCCGCGGAGAAGCTAGTCGCGGGCGCCGCGCCGGTAAGGGAAAGGCGCGCGCGCGCTCCGATCGGGGAGGACGGCCCCCGGGCGCGCGTCAGTGCGCGGCGCCCACGTTCACGTTGCGCGGGTCGTCGGCGATCGCGAGCGCGAGGTCGGCGGCCGCGAGCTGCGCGTCGCGCACTGCCGCGAGGCGCTCGGCGCCGGCGCGGGCGATGGCGACGGCGGCGAGGAGCACCGGCTCCGCGTCGGAGAGCCCCGCGTCGAAGCCCGCCTCCGCCTGCGTGAGCCAGCGCCGCGCCGCCGCCTCCTCGTCGCGCAGCCGCGCCGCGCGGTCGACCGCCGCTCGCAGCGCCGCGTGGGCGCGCGCGGCCTCCACGCGAACCGCCCGCACCGCGGCCTCGGCCTCGGCGCGCGCCTTCTCCACCTCCGCCGCCGCCTGCGCCGACTCGGCGTGGGCGCGGCCGAGGTCGAGCGTGCCGCGCAGCCCGACGGCGACGCCGCCCCACACCCGGTTCCACGGATCGTACGCGAACGGGTTCGTCTGCGGCGTCGTCGCCCCGCTCCAGTTCAGGTCCGCGAACCCGAGCACGACGAGGTCGGGATAGATCGCGCGCTCGCGGGCGAGCCGCTGCGCCTCCCTCGCCCGGAGCGTCTCGCGCGCCGCCGCCACCTCCGGCCGGTGCGCGGCGGCGGCCTCCTCGTAGCGCGCGGCGGGCGCGAGCTGGAGCTGGGGCAGGTCGAGCGGTGCCGGCGCGAAGGCGAACGGGGCGTCCGGTGCGAGCCCCGCCGCCGAGCGGCCGGACTCCATCGCCAGGTCCCGCGCCGCCGCCAGCTCCGAGCGCCGCACCGCGAGCTGGGCGCGCAGGAAGTCGAGCTCCGCGAGGTCCTGGCGCGTCGCCTGCGTCGAGCCCGAGGCGACGAGCCGCTCGATCCGGTCGCGCGCGCCGGCGAGCTGCCGGTCGGCGTCGTCGAGCCCGGCGAGCGCGCGCCGGGCCAGCTGCCACCCCCAGTAGATCTCGGCCGCTTCGCGCGCCGCCCGCGCGCGCGACGCCTGCGGCAGGCGCGTCCCGGCCGCGGTCGCGCGCGCCGCCGCCTCGTCCGTCGCGGCGCCCTTCCCGAAGGTGAACACGGGCCAGGTGAGGTTCGCGCCGACGTGGCCCTGCACCCCCCACGCGCCCCAGTCGCCGTTCCGCAGCCGCGAGCTCGGGACGACCTGGTCGATGCGGTCCGGGTCGTTGCGCAGCTCGGGGACGGGCCCGATCGCGAGGACGTTCCAGTCGAGCACCGGGCGGCGCGCGGCGCGCGAGGCCGCCTCGGCGGCGCGGAGCCGGGCGACCTCCGCGTTCGCGGCCGCGGCGTGCGGGTCGGCCGCCTGGACCGCGGCGGTGAACGCCTCGAGCGTCCAGGGCCGCGGCTCGGCGTCGGCGGCCGCCTGGGGTGGAGGCGGAGCAGGCGCTGCA
>JBJMQK010000130.1:0-2519 GCA_045802735.1 Anaeromyxobacteraceae bacterium
CGGTCACCCAGGAGAGGCTCCAGGGCGCGATCGCGAAGGCGGAGAAGATCGGGACACCGGAGCAGGCAGCCGCGCTGAAGACCGACCTCGAGATCCTGAGGCGGATGGAGGACGACGCGGCGCGCTTCGGGCTCGCGGTCGGCCTCGACTCGGCGTCGACGTTCGAGTGCATCGTCGACCGTGACCGCTACTACTTCATGGAGGTCAACACCCGGATCCAGGTGGAGCACCGGGTGACGGAGCTCTGCTACAGCCTGAAGTTCACGAACCCGGCGGACCCGAGCGACGCGTTCGTCGTCGAGTCGCTCGTCGAGGCGATGGCGCTCATCGCGCGCCACAAGGGGCGCCTGCCGAGGCCGGAGCGCGTCCGCCGCTTCGCCGCATCCGTCGAGGCGCGCCTCAACGCCACCGACGCGTCGCTGTCGCCCCACGCCGGCGGCCTCGTCCGCCAGTGGTCGATGCCCATCGACGGCGAGATCCGCGACGACCAGGGCATCAGCATGGTGAACCCGGACACCGGGATGTTCATGCGCTACCGCGTGGCGGGCGCGTACGACTCGAACATCGCGCTCCTCCTCACGAAGGGCGTCGACCGCCTCGAGAGCTACCAGCACCTCTCGAAGGTGCTCGGCAAGACGAGCCTCCGCGGCATCCAGCTCGCGACGAACTTGCAATTCCACTACGGGCTCGTGAACTGGTTCCTCGGGCAGAACGTTCTCGCGAAGCCGACGACCCGCTTCGTCGTGCCCTACCTCACGCTCGTGGGGCGCCTCAAGGAGGAGGGCAACAAGCTCGACGTCGCGTACGCGTTCGCCGAGATGAAGAAGCACTACGCGAAGAAGATCGTCGCCGCCTTCCCGGACGACCCGTCGACGGCGAAGGCGATGAGCGACGTGCTCGACCGCAAGGCGACGCTCCTCACGCGGCCGATCGAGAAGCTCCTCGAGGACCCGCACCTCTTCGCGGGGTGGCTCTCGCTCAACCGCCACAACACCAAGATCGAGGACGGCGCGCTCGTCTGGATCCGCAACCCGCTCGGCGTGCTCAAGGACACGTACGAGTACCTCAACATGTCCTATGACGCGAAGGCCCCCGCGGCCGAGGTCATCTGGCAGCACGACGACGAGCTGCTCTCGAAGTCGATCCGCTTCTACGCGGAGCTGCGCGGCACGTTCGGCCTCCGCAAGGGGGAGTTCTACAAGCTGAACGACATCCTCGAGAGCGAGGAGCCGCAGGGCGGGTACGACGCCGAGAAGTGGGGGCAGATCCGCGCCGCGCACCTCGGCTACGAGGCCGGCAACGAGATCCTCGGGCTGCTCTTCATGCTCGCCGAGGCGGTGCGCTTCTTCGACTTCAAGGTCGAGGAGAACCTCGACGTCACCATCCCCGAGTACCTGAACGACCCCGAGCTGCAGGCGCGCATGAAGAAGGTGCTCGTGCCGCCGCCGCAGACCAAGGCCGACGAGATCGTCGCCATGTGTGGCGGCATGTACTACGGGCAGGAGGCGCCCGGCCTCCCGCGCTTCATCCACGAGGGCATGCACTTCGAGAAGGGGCAGGCGCTCTACATCATCGAGGTCATGAAGATGTTCAACACGGTGCGCGCGCCCTTCTCCGGCACGGTCGACCGCATCCTCATGGGCGGCGCCGACGGGTCGGTGGTCGCGAAGGGGCAGCCGCTCTTCAAGATCTCGCCCGACGAGAAGTTCGTGGAGGTCGATCCCAAGGAGCTGGCGCGCGAGCGACGCGCACGGACGACCGAGCACCTCAAGGCCGTGCTCGCGACGGCGCACCAGCGCTTCGGCGGCATCGAGGTGGTCGAGGTCGAGCGCGACCGGCGGTCGCGGCTCAAGGCGGTCTAGCTTCCCGGCGCGACGCCGGCGTCACGGAGCCCCGCCCCGGTCGAACGGGGGCGGGGCTCTTCCTTTGGTCGCTACTCCCTGCGGAACGCGTCGTGGCAGGCCTTGCACGTCGCGGTGGTCGCGGCGTACTGCTGCGCGAAGCCGGGTCCGTCCTTCTTCTTCGCGACCTCGGCGAGCTTCGCCGTCTCGGTCTGCAAGGCGGCCAGGCGCGTCTTGAATTCCGCCGCGTTCTTCCAGATCTCGGGCTTCGCCGCCGTCTTCACGGCGGTGGTGTCCTGCGACGCCTCTCCGAAACCGATCGGCACGACGCGCGCGATGGCCGCGAGGTTTGCGGCCCACGAGGCGGCACGCTCGTCGGGCGCTGCCGCGTGCTTCGCCCAGTCGGCCAGGAGCCCGACCTGCGTCTTCTGGGCGAGCATGAGCCCCTGCCGCATCCGGATCATGTCCTCCGGCGTGAAGGCCCCGCCCTGCGCGAGCGCTGGCGCGGCGGGAACGAGAACGAAGACGGCGATCAGGATCTTCAGCGAGCGGTTCATGTCACCTCCCGTGACGCATTGGAGCGGCGACGATAGCGCGGACCGTTCGTCCGGCTGGCGACCCATTTGGAGCGGGGGCGTGCGCCACCCGGCCGCAGCTCCAAACGACCGGTCGCGATCC
>JBJMQK010000208.1:0-14046 GCA_045802735.1 Anaeromyxobacteraceae bacterium
GTCCTGTCGAGCGTCGCGCCGGTGGTGCGCGAGCGCTGAGCGTCAGCGCTCGAGGTCGTCGTCGCGACCCGGCGCGCCGAGCCCCGCGCGTCGCCCGCTACAGCCCGGCGAACTGCACGCCCTCGAAGACGAGCGTGGGCGTCCGCGCCGACGAGTACGGATAGGGATCGTTCCCGACGGCGACGAGGCGCGGCCAGAGCTCGAGGTGGTTGCCGGAGACGTTCATCTCGCCGACCGGCTCCGCGAGCTGGCCGCCGCGCACGCGGAAGCCCTGCGCGCCGAAGGAGAAGTCACCGGTGGTGGAGTTCGCGTTGCCGCCGAGCCAGCCGGTGACGAGGATGCCCTCCCCCATGTCGCGCAGGAGGGCGCGCTCGTCCTTGTCGCCGAGCTTCCAGGCGAGGTTCGACATGCCGCGCGTCGTCGGCGGCATCCCGAGCTTCCGGCCGTAGTAGTTGTCGACGTAGTAGCTCTTCAGCACGCCGTGCTCGAGGAGCTGGAAGCGCTTCGCCGCGATGCCCTCCGAGTCGAAGAGCCGCGACCCCATGCCGCGCGGCACGAAGGGATCGTCGGTGAGGTCGAGCGCCTCGCTCGCGATGCGCTCGCCGAGCTTCCCCTCGAGGAAGGAGCGCTTCTGCTGCAGCGCCGAAGCGGCGAGCGGCCCGAGCAGCGAGCCGAGGATCCGACCCGCGGAGCGGTTCTGCACCGCCATGCGGTAGACCGCCGACTCCGCCTTCACCGATCCGAGGCGCCCGAGCGCGCGCTCCGACGCCGCGCGGCCGATCTGCACCGGCTTCGGCAAGGTCGCGAAGTGGCGCGCCGTCGCGGCGTCCCAGTCCTCGGGGCGGCGGCCGTCCGGGTCCTTCGTCGAGACCTGCGCCGACAGGCCGAAGTCGGTGGAGCGCCGCGTGCCGGTGAAGCCGTTCGAGTGGACGCGCCAGCTCTCGGCGAGCGTGTCGCCGAAACCGGTCGTGACCGACAGGATGCGCTCGGCGCCGGGCACGTCGCGCGCCGCCGCCTCCAGCTCCTCGGCGATGCGGCGCCGCGCCGTCGCGTCGAGGTCGCCGTAGCTCCTGTCCTCGAGGTCGAGGTCCACCTCGGCCTGGCCCTCGTACAGCTTCGGATCGGGGAGCGCGCGGAACGGGTCGGGCGTGAGCGTGCGCGTCATCGCGGCCGCGTCCTCGACGAAGCGCTCGACGGCGTCGGGGCGCAGGTCGGAGGTGGAGACCGACGCGTAGCGGCCGTCGACGTAGAGGTCGAGCGCGAGGCCGCGGGTCGTCGCCTCGGAGATCTTCTCGAGCTTGCCGTCGCGCCACTGCACCTCGACGCCGCGCACGCGGTACGCGCCGGCGGCGACCTCGTTCGCGCCGTGCTTCCGCGCGAGGGCGACCGCCCCTTGAGCCACCTCGAGCATGCTGGCGTTCGCGTCTGCCATCGCTTTCAAGCTCCGTTCGAGCCGTCGCCGCGCCCGCCCACCGTGATGGACGAGACGCGGACCGTCGGGATGCCCTGGGACACCGGCACGCTCTGGCCGTCCTTGCCGCACGTCCAGCCGCCCTCGTCGATCTGGAGATCGTCGGACACCATGTCGACCTTCTCGAGGACCTTCGGCCCGTTGCCGATGATGTTCACGTCCTTGATCGGCCGGGTGAGCTTGCCGTCCTCGATCATGTAGCCGTTCTTCACGTAGAAGGTGAAGTCGCCGGCGCCGATGTTCACCTGACCATTGGTGAAGTTCATGCAGTAGATGCCGCGCTTCACGCTGGCGATGATCTCCTCCTTCTTGTGCGGGCCGGGCAGCATGTACGTCGAGCGCATGCGCGGCAGCGGCGCGAACTGATAGCCCTGGCGCCGGCCGTTGCCGGTGGGCGCGACGCCGTAGTGCTTCGCGCTGATCTGGTCGTGCAGGAACGTCGTCAGGACGCCGTTCTCGACGAGGTGCGTGCGGCCGGCGGCGTTCCCCTCGTCGTCCACGTTGATGGCGCCGCGCGCGCCGTCGTTCGTCGCGTCGTCGACGATGTTCACGAAGGGCTGGGCGATGGGCTTGCCGATCTTGTCCGCGTAGATCGAGACGTTCTTGCGGTTGAAGTCGGCCTCCATGCCGTGGCCGATGGCCTCGTGGAGGAGGATGCCGGAGGAGCCGGCGGCGAGGACGACCGGCATCTCGCCCGCGGGCGGCGCGCCGGCCTCGAACAGGATCGTCGTGCGCGCCACCGCCTCCCTGACCACGCGGTCGAGGCGCTCGGGCGAGTAGAAGTCGAAGCCGGTGCGGCCCGCGACGTTGTAGCCGCCCGACTCGCGGCGGCCGCCCTGCTCGGCGAGGCAGGAGACGTAGAGGAGCGTCATCGGCTGAACGTCCTCGACGATGCGCCCCTGGCTGTCGGCGACGAGCACCGCGCCCGCCTCGTCGCGGAAGTAGACGCTGACCTTCTTCACGCGACCGTCGGCGGCGAAGACCCTCTCGTTCACGCCCGTCAGCACCGGCAGCTTCTGCTCGGAGCGGACGTCCTCCCAGCGCGTCTTGAGCGGGTAGCGCTGCGGCAGGCGCCCCTCGACGTGGAAGCGCTGCGGCGCGGCGCGCGCGGGGCCGTCCGCGATGGCGGCCGCGGTGCGAGCGCAGTCCTTCAGCGCGGCGAGCGAGAGGTCCTCGGTGTAGCCGTAGCCCGTCTGGTCGCCCTTCACGACCCGGACTCCGACGCCCAGCTCGACGGAGGTGTAGGCGCGGTTCACGGCGCCGTCCTCGAGGCCGAGGTCGTGCGAGACGCGGTGCTGGAAGAACACGTCGGCGAAGTCGCCGCCGCGCGAGAGCGCCGCGGCGAGCGTCTCGCCGATGAGCGCCTCCGTCACGCCGAACCGGCCGAAGTAGCCGATGCCCGGCGTCGTGCTGGCGCCCGCCGACCCGCCGGCGTCCACGCCCGCCGCCGTGATGAGACCTCGCGACATCGCTCTGCCTCCAGCGCCCTCGAAGGACCGTCCTGCAGCTCGCCGCGCCGGGTGCGTCGCGCGGGCCGCCATACATAGCGGCGGCGGGGGGCGCCGACCGCACCGCGTCACGGCGGGGCGGCCGCCGCCGGGGGGGTTGGGGCGGCCCCGACGGGCGCTGGACAGGCCGCGCGTGGCCGTGCCCATCGTTTCGGCATGCCCACCCTGCGACGCGGCGACGCGGACCTTCACTACGAGGACGTCGGCTCCGGGACCGACGCGGTGCTGCTGTTGCACGCGTTCCCGCTCCACTCCGGGATGTGGGCGCCGCAGCTGGCGGCGCTCGCCGGGCGGTTCAGGGTGGTGGCGCTCGACTACCGGGGGCTCGGCCAGAGCCGCCCCGCGCCCGACGCGACGACGATGGACCTCGTCGCCGGCGACGTACAGGCGCTCCTCCGTCAGCTCGGTCTCCGCCGGGTGTCGGTCGCGGGGCTCTCGATGGGCGGCTACGTCGCGCTCGAGCTGTACCGCCGGGCGCCCGAGATCTTCCGCGCGCTCGCGCTCTGCGCGACGAAGGCGACGCCCGACAGCGAGGACGCGAAGGCCACGCGCGAGGCGTTCGCGGCGAACGCGGTGGCGAAGGGGCTCGGCTGGGTGGCCGAGGAGTTCACGCCGAAGCTCCTCAAGCCGCACGCGGATCCGGCGGTCTACGCGAAGGTGCGGGATCTCATCCGGAGCGGCACCGCGGAGGGCGTGGCCGCGGCGCAGCGCGGGATGGCGCGGCGCCCGGACTCCGTGCCGACGCTCGCGAGGATCTCCTGCCCGACCGCGGTGCTCTTCGGCGAGGAGGATCAGCTCATCCCGTTCGCCGAGGCGCAGCGGATGGGGCAGACCGTGAAGGGCGCACACATGGTGCGGATCCCCGGCGCGGGGCACCTCGTGAACCTCGAGAACGCGCCGGCGTTCAACGCCGCGCTCTCGACGTTCTTCGCGGCGCTCCAGCCGTAGGCGCCCCGGGCGTGGAACCGGTGTCGCGCGAGCGGCGCGACAAGCCCCGCGCGTCAGGCTGCGCGGGGCTTTCGTGTCTCGAGCTCCGTGGGAATCGTCCGGGCGCTCGCAGCCCGCTGGAGGGGGCGGCGCTGCGAGCCTCGTCACGGAGTCGCCGATGCTGTCGCCCAGGAACGTCCCCGCGCTCATCCTCGCATTCGTCGCTGCGTCCGCGTACGCAGAGCCCTACAGACCCCTCCCCCGGCTCGCCCCGGCGAAGCTGAAGCAGCGCCAGGAGGAGTCGGCGCGGCTGCGGCAGGCCCTCTCCGCGCCGTCGCCCCGCGCCCCGGCGATGGTGGTGAAGCACGAGGTCGGGGGCGACGCGCTCGGGGTGGATCTCAGCGTCGCGGAGCCGCGGTCGGCGCCGATGTCGACGGCGGTGGCCGCGTCGAGCGCTGGGGCCGCGGCGGCCCCGGAGGAGACGAGGACGTTCACGGGGAGGACGGTCGACGCGGCGCCGGTGGAGACGCCCGCGGCGATCGTGCCGGCCGCGGCGGTGATCGCGACACAGCCGGTGGAGGTGAGCGGGGCGGCAAGCGCGGTGGCGGCGGCGGCAGCGCCGGCTGCTGCGGCGATCGCGGAGGCGGCACCGATTGGGTCCGAGAGGTCGGGAAGTGAGTCGAACGCCCCTTCCGTTCGGCCTGAGCCCAGTGAAGCGGAGGCGAAGGGCGAGGTCCTCGCTGCAGGGGCCCCACAGGCTCCCTCCGCTCGCCCTGGGCGGAACGCGGAGTCGAACACTCCTTCCGTTCGCCCTGAGCGTAGCGAAGCGGAGTCCAAGGGCGCCGTGGCGGCCGCGCCCGTGGTTCCAGTCGCCGTTCCGATCGCGAGCGCACCGGTTCCGACTCCGAGCCCCGTTGCGACTGCGACTGCGACTGCGACGCCGATGTCGGTCGCGAGCCGGCCCGCACTCGCGGCGTCACACCCGGTCGCCGCCCCGTCCGTCGCGGCGGTGGCGCACTCGGCTCCCGTTCGCCCCGAGCGGACCGAATCCGCGTCGCTCGCACCCGCGAAGTTGGTCGTGACGCCCGCTGCGATCGCCGCTGCACCGCTCCCGCCTCCGCCGACCGGCGTCGCGGCGGTGCCCGTTACCGCGCCGGCGACCGCGCCGAGCGTCACAGCGCCGGTGGCGGTGGCTGCGGCGGTGCCGACCTCGACTGGGACTGCGACCTCGAACCCGACCCCGACCTCGACCTCGAACCCGACCGCGACCGCGGCGCCGACGCTGACCCCGGCTGCGACCGCAGTAACCGCCACCCCGTCTGCCACCCCTGCCCGCTCCCCGGCCCTGGCAATCGCCGCGCCGACGCCACCCGCCGCCCCGTCGCGCCCCGCCCTCGCCACCGCCGCCGCGCCGGATCGCTCCGTCCTCCACGCAACGGAGCGCGCTGCGATCACCCACCTCGGCGACGTCAACGTCATCGCCATCCCGCCGTCCGCGGCACAGCCGGCGCCGGCGCGGAGCAACGCTCAGGTGATCCCGGTGGACGACGAGCCCGCGCGCGTGGCGGCCGTCGCCCCAGCGACGACGCCCGCCGCCGCGCCGCAGCCTGCGATCGCAGCCGCCCCGGCCGCTGCCCCCGCAATCGCCCCGGCGCCCACCGCCGCAGTGCAGCCCGCTCATCAGCCCGCCGCCGCGGCAGCAACGGCCACCGTCGCCGCCACCCCCGCCGCGATCCCCGCCCCGCTCGCCCCCGCCGCCGTCGCGCTCGCGGACGACCCCGCTCAGCTCGCCGCCGAGGCGACCCGCCTCGCCACTGAATCCGCGCGCCTCACGCGCCTCGCCCAGCTCGGCCGCGCGCCGGCGCAGGTGCTCGCGCTCTCGCGCAACGGCTCGGGCCATACGATCCAGCGCACGCTCGACCCCACCGGCCGCGTGATCGAGCGCACCGTCGACGCGCGCGGCGCGCTCCTCGACGCGATGGTGGTCGGACACGCGGCCGAGTTGCCGCTCGTCGGCGAGCTGCGAGACGACGCGGGGACGACGATGCGCGTCGTCCGCGACGCGTCCGGCGCGCTCATCGACATGGTGCACGACCGCTCGGGCAAGCTCGTCGCGGTGAAGGTGCTCGGGCCGGGTCAGGTGATGTGAAGCGCGCCCGCCGCGCGGCGCCGACCGGCTCACGCCGCGTCGGCGTCGAGCGTCGCGACGAGGCATCCCGCGACCGTCGCCACCACGCGCTCCACCTGCGCGCGGTCGGCGGCGCCGAAGGCCGGGTCCTCCTCCTGCGCGAGGTCGAGCGCCTCGGTCGCGTAAGCCGCGAGCGCGTGCTGCGACGACTCGAGGCAGGCCGGCTCCGCCTGCGAGGCGCGCAGCTCCTGGAACGGCACCGCGCCGACCCGGTCGCCGAACGCGACGTCGAACATGGCCCAGGTCTCGAACGCGAGGTCCTGCGCGACGGCGGCGCCACTCTCGGGGAGCGGCACCGCGTCGAGCCAGGCGACGATGTTGGGCTGGGCGTTCTCGAAGCGGTCGCGCAGCCGCTGCCGCTCGCGCTCCTCGAGGGCGGCGAGGTGCTTCCACACCGCCTCGACGAGCTCCGGGGGAAGCTCATCACCCGCGGTCGCGCCGCGCGGCGGCAGCGGCAGGGCGGCGGCGCGGGTCGGCGGGAGCGCGCTCGCGCTCTCGGGGGCGTCCTCCTCGGCCGAGAGCCCGGTCGCGACGCGGTCCCACAATGCAAAGAGATTGCCGTACAGACGGCGCGGCTCCTCGGGCGACGCGAAGTGCGGCTCCTGCTCGAAGAGGGCCGGGATGGTCTCGTTGCGGGCGACGCGCGCGGCCTGCGCGGTGCGGAAACGCTCCGCCACCTCCTCGGCGGAGAGCGTGCACCCGGCTTGCTGCAAGAGGACGGAGAGCACCTCCGGTCCCTCGTAGACCTCGGGGAGCCCGCCGCTCGTGCGCACCTCGGCGCGCTTCGGCCGCCTGACCATCGCCGGTATCTAGCGAGCCCGACCGGGCGTTGCTGCGGCGCGCACGCACCCCCCGCGGCGGGCGACCCGGAGGAGAGAAACGTTGGCCGCTCGGCCGAGGAGTGAGTAATCCTGTCGCCGCGAAAGGCCGGAGGGGTCCACGGATGCTCGATCTCAAGGCGGTGGCGGCGGATCCCGAGTCGTTCGAGCGTCGGCTGGCGCGGCGCGGACCTCACGTTTCGGCGCTGCTCGCGCCGGTGAAGGAGCTGGCCGCGCGGCGGCGCGAGCTCAACGTCGCGCTCGAGGGACTCAAGAAGGCGCAGTCGGAGGCGAACGCCAAGGTCGGGCAGCTCATGCGCACCGACAAGGCGGCCGGCGAGGAGGCGCGGGCGAAGGCGCGCGCCCTCGGCGACGAGGTGAAGGCGAAGGAGGAGCAGCTCGGCTCGATCGAGGCGGAGATCGAGCGGCACCTCATGCTCGTCCCCAATCCGCCCAACGACAGCGTCCCCGACGGGAAGGACGAGCACGACAACAAGGAGGTGCGGCTCTGGGGCTCGCGCCCCAAGTTCGAGTTCAAGCCGCGGCCGCACTGGGAGGTGGGCGAGTCGCTCGGCGTGCTCGAGTGGCAGCAGGCGGCGAAGCTCTCCGGGTCGCGCTTCACGGTCTACAAGGGCGCGGCCGCGCGGCTCGAGCGCGCGCTCGCGAGCTTCTTCCTCGACGTGCACGTGAGCCGCGGGTACACCGAGATCCTGCCGCCGTATCTCGTCACGCGCGAGACGATGACCGGCACGGGGCAGCTCCCCAAGTTCGAGGAGGACCTCTTCAAGACGTCCGGGGAGACGCCGCTCTACCTCATCCCCACCGCCGAGGTGCCGGTCACGAACCTGCACCGCGACGAGATCCTCGAGCCCCAGGCGCTGCCCATCTCGTACTGCGCGTGGACGCCGTGCTTCCGCGCGGAGGCGGGCGCCGCCGGCAAGGACACGCGCGGCCTCATCCGCCAGCACCAGTTCCACAAGGTGGAGCTCGTGAAGATCGCGAAGCCGGACGAGAGCTACGGCGAGCACGAGAAGATGCTCGACGACGCGTGCGAGGTGCTGCGCCGGCTCGGGCTCCACCACCGCGTGGTGCTGCTCTGCGCCGGCGACATGGGCTTCTCGGCGGCGAAGACCTACGACATCGAGGTGTGGTGCCCGGGCCAGGACACCTTCCGCGAGATCAGCTCGGTGTCGAACTGCGAGGACTTCCAGGCGCGCCGCCTGCGCCTGCGCTCCCGCGACGAGAAGGGGAAGCCGCGCCTCGCGCACACGCTCAACGGCTCGGGGGTCGCGGTCGGGCGGACCGTGGTGGCGATCTTCGAGCAGTACCAGGCGGAGGACGGGTCGGTGGTGATCCCCGAGGCGCTGCGGCCGTACATGGGCGGGATGGAGCGCATCACCAAGGGTGACTTCCCGCGCGGCGTCGAGCGCTGACGATCCGCCAGGCGTACAGACCTTCCGGTCGGTATGATGGGGATCGTGGCGCCCCGCGATCCCCAGGCTACCCGCGAGCACATCCTCCAGGCGGCGTTCCGCGCCGTGTACGAGCAGGGTCTCGCCGGGACTTCGCTCGACGTCGTGCTCGCGAAGGCGGGCGTGACGAAGGGCGGGCTCTACCACCACTTCTCGTGCAAGCAGGCGCTCGGCTGCGCGCTCGTCGACGAGGTGCTCGCGCCGATGGTGCTGGCGCAATGGGTGGAGCCGCTGCGCGACACGGACGACCCGATCGCCGCGCTGCAGGCGCTCCTCGCGGCGCAGTCCGCGGCGCCGCCGGCCGACGTGCTGCGCTACGGCTGCCCGCTCAACAACCTCGCGCAGGAGGTGTCGTCCACGGACGACGAGCTGCGGCAGCGGCTCGCGGCGGTGGTGGAGCGCTGGGTGGCGGCGCTCCGCGACGCGCTGGCGCGCGGTCAGGGCGCGGGGACGGTGCGGCGCGACGTCGATCCCGGCGGCGTGGCGCGGTTCGTGGTCGGGTCGATCGAGGGCGCGATGAGCCTCGCCAAGACGGCGCGCGACGGGGCGTCGCTGCGCAGCGCGACCGTGGAGCTGTCGCGCTACCTCGAGCTGCTGCGGCCCGAGCGGAAGGCGAGGCGGCGCAGGAAGGCCTAGGCGGCCGCCACAAGGGACGACCCCTCCTGGGCGATGACAGGGCGAACGCTGCCGCGCTACAGACCGACCAGTCGGTTTGTTAAGCTGTCCACGGCGCCCAGGCGCCAGCACCCAGGAGCACCCGTCATGTCGCAGAAGCTCGAGTCGAAGGTCGCCCTCGTCACCGGCGGCAGCACCGGCATCGGCCGCGCCATCGCGCTGCAGCTCGCCGAGGCCGGCGCACGCGTCCTCGTCACCGGCCGCCACGAGGCGTCGCTGCGCGAGTCGGCGGCGCAGCACCCGTCGATCGCCTGGATCGTCGCCGACGTGGCCGAGGTCGCGGACGCGGCGCGGACGATCGAGGAGGTGAAGCGCCGCCACGGGCGGCTCGACGTGCTCGTGAACAACGCCGGCGTGGCGCCGGTCGTGCCGCTCTCCGACGCCACGCCCGCGCACGTGCGCAGCGTGTTCGAGACGAACGTCCACGGGCTCATCGAGCTGACGCGGCAGGCGTTGCCGCTCCTGCGCGCGTCGAAGGGATCGATCGTGAACGTGGCGAGCGTCGTCGCGGACCATCCGTTCGCCAACGTGTCGGTGTACGCCGCGAGCAAGGCCGCGGTGCTGGCGCTGTCGCGGGCGTGGGCGAAGGAGCTCGGCCCGGACGGCGTGCGCGTGAACGTCGTGAGCCCGGGGCCGATCGAGACGCCCATCTTCGGGAAGATGGGGCTCCCGAAGGAGCAGCTCGACGGGATGGCCGCCGGGATGCTGGGCCAGATCCCGCTGAAGCGCTTCGGGAAGCCCGAGGAGGTGGCGGCCGTCGTCGGCTTCCTCGCGTCGCCCGAGGCGAGCTTCGTCACGGGCGCGCAGTACGCGGTCGGCGGCGGGAGCGAGGCCTAGAGCGTTCGACCGCCTCCAGCGGGCCGGGTCGGCGGAGCGGGCCGCGGGGCCGCTTCGACCCGCCCCACGCACCGGGCGTACGATTAAGGCGCACAATCTTCGCGCCGCGCCGCGATTGCACTCGGGGCGTGCCACAATTGCGGTACCTGTCGCTTCCTTGCGCTATCGGATCATCGCGGTAGGGTGGTGCGCGATGATGACCTACCGACCACCCCTCGATCCGCTGCTCAGGGTGGTGCCCGACGCCAGGCAGCAGCCGTCGCTCGCGGGCGGCACCCTGTACCTGTGGTTCCCGGACGCGCAACGGCTCGCCCACGCGGCGTTGGCGTTGCGCTCGGCGGGCCACAGACCCGAGCTGTCGTCGTCGTGCGTCCGCGTCGTGCTCGCCTCGGACGCGCTGGACCGGTGCGTCCTCCACCACGGCGCAGCGATGAGCGAGGAGGACGCGCGCCAGGCGCGGGCGCTCTACATCGCCGGCGTCGAGGTTCCGTCGCTCGACGACTTCGGCCGGATGGTTTCGCTCCGCGAGCTGCACGTCGCCGCGGAGACCGGCTGGCTCCTCGAGCAGTTCGAGGGCGGAGGGATCACGAGCCACTTCCATCGCATCGTGCACGTCGGCGACACGTCGCGCGTGTTCGCGCACGAGGCGCTGCTGCGCGGCCGAGGCCGGGGTGGGGAGGCGCTCGAGCCGCTCTCAGTCCTGGCGCACGCGCGTGAGGCCGGCCGCCTGCAGGACCTCGACCTCGCGGCGTGCCGCTGCGCCATTCGCGAGGCGGCCCACCTCGAGCCGGGCGTCACGGTGTTCGTCAACTTCTCACCCGCGATGATGGACGACGCGGAGAGCTGCCTCCGCGCGACGGTGTCTGCCATCGAGGCGGCCGGGCTCGAGCCGAGCCGGTTCGTGTTCGAGGTGATCGAGGCCGATCGCATCGACGACGCCGCTCACCTGAAGCAGGTGCTGGACTGCTATCGGCGCGACGGCTTCCGCGTCGCGCTCGATGACCTGGGCGCCGGCTGGTCAACGCTCAACCTCGTCCACCACCTGCGGCCGGACTTCATCAAGCTCGACCGGGAGCTCATCCGCGAGGTGCACGAGGACCCCGTGAAGGACCTCATCGCCAGCAAGCTGCTCGAGATCGGCCGCGGCCTCGGCATCCAGACCATCGTCGAAGGTGTCGAGAAGCCGCAAGAGCTGCAGTGGGCGCGCGCGCGCGGCGCCGACTTCGTGCAAGGCTTCCTCATCGCGCTCCCCGCGCCGAGCCGGACCCAGGCGGCGCTCGGCTGACCATGCACCGGCTCCTGCGTCGACAGCTCGAGCGGCATCTGGGCCCCGACCGCGAGCCCGGACCGGGGCTCCGTGAGCTCCTGCGAGACATCGACGCACGCTACCACCGGGCGGACGAGGACGAGGGCTCACTCCGGAGAGCCCTCGAGCTGATCGCGGACCTGACCCGGCGAGCGGTGGGAGCCGAGTCGCGCGGGCGGGAGGATCGCGGCACCTCGCCGGCGCGCCTGCTGAAGCGGCTCTTCGACCAGGCGCCTTTCGCGGTCCTGTTCTGCGATGCGGAGCTCCGGGTGGTCGCCTGGAACACCGCGAGTGAACGGCTGCTCGGGCACCGCTCGGGCGAGGCGCTCGGGCGGGAGCTCCCGTCGCTCGTGTTCGCCGAGGAGGACCGGGCGGACGCTCGACGCGAGCTGCGGGCCATCCTCGAGCGCGGCGAGGCCGACACCACGCTGCGGCGCACGGCCCCCCGCAACGGCCCGCCGCGGCTACAGGACTGGACCATCGTTCCACTCCGCGAGAAGGGTGGGCGCGCGGCCGGGGCCGCCGTGGTGGTCCGAGAACCGCGAGACGTGCACGACCGGTACGAGCTCGCGGCGCAAGGGACGGGAGACGCACTGTGGGACTGGGACCTGCGCGGCGACCGCCTGTGGCTCTCGGAGGCGTGGCACGAGATCATCGGCGCGACCGCGAGCGGAGCGCAGTCGGAGTGGCTCGGCCGCGTGCACGAGTCCGACCGTGGCGCCGTCGAGGAGACGCTCCGGGCACACCTCGACGGGCGGTCCCCGCGGTTCGAGAGCGAGCACCGGCTTCGCAGCGAGGGGGCTGGTTATCGCTGGGTGCTCGCGCGCGGCCGCGCCGTGCGCGATGCGAGCGGGAAGGCCGTGCGCGTGGTCGGGTCGATGACCGACGTCACCGCCCGGAAGGAAGCCATCGATCACCTGCTGCACGACGCGCTGCACGACCCGTTGACGCGCCTCCCCAACCGCGCGCTGTTCCTCGACCTCGTCAAGCGCTCATTCGCCCGCTCACGGCGGCGCGAGGACTACAGGTTCGCGGTCATCTTCCTCGACCTGGACCGCTTCAAGGCGGTGAACGACGAGCTGGGCCACGCCGTCGGGGACGACCTGCTGGTGCAGATGGGAGCGCGGCTCCAGACCTGCCTGCGCGAAGGGGACACCCTCGCGCGCCTCGGCGGGGACGAGTTCACGATCTTGCTCGACGACGTGCGGGACCCGCGCGACACGCACATCGTGGCCGAGCGCATCCATCAGGTGACGGCGCACCCTTTCCAGATCGCGGGGCGCGACGTGAGGGTGAGCGTGAGCCTCGGCATCGCCCTCTCGGCGCCGACGTACGGCCGGCCCGAGGACCTGCTCCACGACGCCGACACCGCCATGTACCGCGCGAAGGCGCAGGGGCAGGCGCGATCGGTCGTGTTCGACGCGAGCATGCGCGAGCGCGCACCGCAGCTCCTCGACCTCGAGGCGGAGCTTCGCCGCGCGCTGCTGCGCCGCGAGTTCTGCGTCCACTACCTGCCGATCGTCGACACGACCTCCGGCCGGATCGACGGGCTCGAGGCGCTCATCCGCTGGGCGCATCCCGAGCGCGGCCTCGTCGCGCCCGAGCACTTCGTGCCATTCGCCGAGGAGACGGGCCTCATCGTGCCGATCGGTCGCTGGTTGCTGCACGAGGCGATGCGCGACTTCCAGGCCTGGCGGCGCGCGACGCCGGACGCGACGCGCACGCTGCACGTGAACCTGTCGTCGAAGCAGCTGCTCCACAGCGAGCTGCTGGAGACGATCGACGCCGCCCTGCACGAGCACCGCCTCGGCGCGAACGAGCTCGCGGTGGAGCTCACCGAGCAGACGATGCAGCAGGGAGTCGACGCCGCACAGCGTATCGCCCAGCTGCGCGAGAAAGGCGTGCGGCTCTGCATGGACGACTTCGGGGCCGGCTCGACGTCGATCAGCGCGCTGTGCCGCTTCCAGCTGGACTCGCTCAAGATCGATCGCTCGCTCTTCAGCGGCGGCGCGCCGCGCGGGCAGGCGCCGGACCTCGTCCGCACGATCGTGGCGGTCGCACGCTCGCTGGGCAAGAACGTGGTCGCGGAGGGGGTCGAGACGGCGGAGCAGCTCGGCTTCCTGCGCGAGCTCGGCTGCACCGCAGCTCAGGGGTTCTACTTCTCGCCGCCCGTCGACATCCACGCCGCGCGCTTGCTGCTCGATCGCGGAGCGAGCTGGTACCTGCCCCCCGACGGACCTCCCGCCGCACGCCACTCGCCGCCACAAGCGCAGGCCTGACCGAGGTCCGTCCACGCGGAGCACAACCCACCGGCGGCGCGCCAGCTTTCGCTTGATCGCCGCCCTCCGCTGCCGTATATCGGCGGGTCTCGAAGGGCTGGCAGGATCGAGGGTTCGATTTCGGAGGAGTGGCCGAGCGGCCTAAGGCGGCGGTCTTGAAAACCGCTGAGGGTTCACGCCCTCCGAAGGTTCGAATCCTTCCTCCTCCGCCAGGTGGAAGCGACAGGTTGGGAAAGGTGGCCGAGAGGCCGAAGGCGCTGGTTTGCTAAACCAGTATACGGGGTGACCTGTATCGAGGGTTCGAATCCCTCCCTTTCCGCCAGTACGCAGTCGCTGTCCGTGCGGTAGCGGCAGGTCGTCGCCGATTGCAACGTGGCGGCGCGCCGCTGCCGTGCCCGCTACGCCCTGGGGATGGCCACGCACCCCCAGGTCTCGAGGCTCGAGCTGGCGGGCTCGCCTCCGGTCCGGATCGAGCCCTGCCTGAAGCGCGTCCGCGTGCTGTTCGGCGGCGCCACCGTCGTCGACTCTCGCCGCACCGCGTACCTGTTCGAGCGCGGGCACGTGC
>JBJMQK010000229.1:0-6336 GCA_045802735.1 Anaeromyxobacteraceae bacterium
AGATCGACCCGGCCATCACCACCCGGTCGCAGATCGAGACGCTCGCGAAGCTCGGCTTCAACCGCATCTCCATGGGCGTCCAGGACTTCGACGCCAAGGTCCAGCAGACGGTCGGCCGGATCCAGGGGGAGCCGGAGACCGCGGACCTCGTCGCCGCCGCGCGCACGAACGGCTTCCACGGCGTGAACCTCGATCTCATCTACGGGCTGCCGTACCAGACGCCGGACACCTGGCGGGACACCCTCCAGCGGATCGTCGCGATCCGGCCGGACCGGCTCGCGGTCTTCGGCTTCGCCTACGTTCCCGGCTCGAAGCCGCACCAGCGGCTCCTGCCGCAGGAGGCGCTGCCCAAGACCGAGCAGCGCGTGGAGCTGTTCCTCGGCGCGGTCGAGGCGTTCACCAAGGCCGGCTACCGGCTCATCGGGCTCGACCACTTCGCGCTCGAGTCGGACGAGCTGGCGCGCGCGCAGAGCGAGGGCTACCTCACGCGCAACTTCCAGGGGTACACGGTGCGCCCGGCGGCGGACACGGTCGCCTTCGGGATGAGCTCCATCTCGGACGTCGGCGGCGCGTACGCGCAGAACTCGCACCGGCTGAAGGAGTGGGGCGATCGCGTCGCGGCGGGGCAGATCCCGGTCGAGCGCGGCGCGGCGGTCTCGTCCGACGACGTGATGCGCCGCTTCGTCATCAACCGCGTCATGTGCCTGCTCAAGCTCGACCTCGGCGAGGTCGAGGCGAAGTTCGGGCCCGAGGGCCGCGCCGCCATCGAGCAGTCGCTCAGGGGCGGCGTGAAGGAGCTCGTCGACGACGGCCTCGTGTCGTTCGACGGGACGGTCCTGCGCGTGCTCCCCGTCGGGCAGCTCCTCGTGCGCAACGTCGCCATGCTGTTCGACGCCTACCTCGGGAAGGCCGGCGCGAAGACGCAGTTCTCGCGGACCGTCTAGCGCATGAAGACCGCCGTCTTCCTCATGAACCTCGGCGGGCCGCGGAACCTCGCGGAGGTCGAGCCGTACCTGTACGACCTCTTCCTCGACGTCCTCCCCGGCCGCCTCGGGCCGCTCAAGAAGCCGCTCGCGTGGTTCATCGCGAACCGGCGCGCGCCGTCCTCGGCGGAGAAGTACCAGCTCATCGGCGGGCGCTCGCCGCTCGTCGAGCGCACCGAGGAGCAGGCGCGGGCGCTCGCCCCGGCGCTCGGGCCCGGGTTCACCACCCACCTCGCGATGCGCTGCGGCCACCCGAACACCGCCGAGGCGGTGCGCGAGGCGCTGGCCGCGGGCGCGGAGCGCGCGGTGGCGCTGCCGCTCTACCCGCAGTGGGCGAACGCCACCACGAAGTCGTCGCTCGAGGAGCTGCGGCGCGTCTGGGGCAAGACCCGGCCGCTCGTCGAGATCTGCACCTGGCACGATCACGCCGGGTGGCTCGACGCGCAGGCGGCCACCGTCCGCGAGGCCATCGCCACCCTCCCGCCCGGCGCGCGCGAGAAGCTGCTCGTCGTCTTCAGCGCGCACGGCCTGCCGCTCAGCCAGGTGCGCAAGGGCGACCCGTACCCCGGGTACGTCGAGCTCTCGGCGCGCGGCGTCGCCGAGCGCTGCGGGCTCTCCGCGTCCGAGTGGAGGGTCACCTACCAGAGCCGCGTCGGCCCGATGAAGTGGCTCGGTCCCGACAGCATCGAGTTCCTCGAGGCGAACGCGCGCGGGCGCGCCATCGTGGCGGTGCCGATCGCCTTCGTCTCGGAGCACCTCGAGACGCTCTACGACCTCGACATCCTCTCGAAGGACGCGGCCCACAAGGGCGGCGCCCTCGCCTTCGCCCGCGCCGCGGCCGTGGGGTCGCGCCCGGACTTCATCGCGGCGCTCGCCGATCTCGTCCGCGGCGCGATCGCGGCGCAGCAACGCGCGGCGTGAAGGACCTCCTCGGCGCACGGCACAGCGGCGTGCTCGAGCGCCTCGCCGGCGCGCGGACGCTCCTGGCGTTCGACTACGACGGCGTGCTCGCGCCGCTCGTGCGCGATCCGGGTGGGGCCCCGATGCGCCGCCGCACCCGGACGCTCCTCGCCCGCCTCGTCGAGGCCTGGCCGGTGGCGGTGGTGTCGGGGCGCGCCTTCGTCGACACGCGGCGGCTGTCGGAGCGCGTCATCCCGAACGTCGTCGGCAACCACGGCTACGAGCTGCTCGCCGCGCGGCCGGTCGCGAAGGCGGTCGTCGCCCGCGTGGCCGGCTGGCGCGCCGCGCTCGAGCGCGACCTCGACGGCGTGGACGGCTGGTTCATCGAGGACAAGCGCTCCACGCTCGCGGTGCACTACGGCCTCGGACGGAGCTGGCGCACGACGGGCGAGGCGGTGCGGCGCGCCGCCGAGGCGCTGCGCGGCGCGCGGCTCGTCGGGGGGAAGAAGGTGCTGAACGTCCTCCCGGTCGCGTTCCCGGACAAGGGGCGCGCGGTCCTCGCGCTCCTCGCGCGGCTGCGGCTCGACGTCGCCCTCTACCTCGGCGACGACGTCACCGACGAGGACGCGTTCGCGGTCGGCCCGCCGCGCGTGCTCGGGGTGCGCGTGGGCCGCGGCCGCTCGCTCGCGGAGTTCTGCCTTGGGTCTCAGCAGGACGTCGATGAGCTGCTGGCGCGGCTGGTGGCGCTCAGGTCGCCCGCGAAGGCATCTCCTCCGCCGTCGCGGTAGAACGTTCCGATGCCCGCCCAGAAGCCAGGCGAGACCGGCGACCTGTTCTCCCAGGTGCGGCCGCGCGCGCTCGGCGTGGGCGAGCTGACACGCCTCCTGCGCGCGCAGGTCGAGCCGCGCTTCAAGGACGTCTGGGTCGCGGGCGAGGTGGCGAGCTTCCGCAAGCAGACGAGCGGGCACCTCTACTTCACGCTCAAGGACGACGAGGCGTCGATCGGCGCCGTCATCTGGGCTTCGCAGGCGCGGCGCCTCCCGTTCGCGCTCGGCGAGGGCCTCCAGGTGGTCGTGCGCGGCTTCATCGAGATCTACCCGCCGCACGGCAAGTACCAGCTCGTCGTCCAGGAGGTGGAGCCGCGCGGCGCCGGGGCGCAGGCGCTGCATCTACAACAGCTCAAGGAGCGGCTCCAGCAGGACGGGCTCCTCGACCCCGCGCGCAAGCGCCGCCTCCCGTTCCTGCCGCGGCGCGTGGGGGTCGCGACGAGCCCGACGGGCGCGGCGCTGCGCGACTTCCTGCGCGTCCTCCACGGGCGCTTCCCTTCGATGCCGGTCCTCGTCGCGCCGTGCCGGGTGCAGGGCGAGGGCTCCGCAGCGATGATCGCCTCGGCGGTGCGCGCGCTGTGCCGGGCCGGGTGCGACGTCATCGTGGTGACCCGCGGCGGCGGCTCGCAGGACGACCTCGCAGCGTTCAACGACGAGCGGCTCGCCCGGACCATCGCGGCGTGCCCGGTCCCGGTCGTGAGCGCGGTCGGGCACGAGGTGGACGTCTCCGTCGCAGACCTCGTGGCGGACGTCCGCGCCGCGACGCCGACCCACGCCGCCCAGCTCGTCGCGCCGGTGAAGGACGAGCTCGCCGCCGGCCTCGCCGCGCTCCGCGCGCGCCTGCGCCGCGCAGCCGCCGAGGCGATCCTGCGGCGGCGCCGCGACGTGCGCGCGCTGCGGGCCGAGCTCGCGGATCCGGCGCACCTCGTGTCGCAGCAGCGCCACCGGCTCGACGACCTCACCCACCGTGCAGGAGAGGTCGCGCGCGGCCGCGCGCGCTCCGAGCGGGCGCGGGTCGCCGGGCTGAAGGCGCGCCTCGGCCGCGCCGATCCCGCGGCGCGGATCCGCGCCCTCGTCCGCAGGGCGGAGGACTGCGCCCGCCGGCTCGGCCGCTGGCAGTCCGCGACGTTCCCCCGCGAGCGCCTCCGCGTCGAGCGCCTGCGCGCGCGGCTCGAGCCGGCGAACGTGGCGAAGCTCCTCGAGCGCGGGTTCGCGCTCGTCGTGCAGGGCGAGCACCTCGTGACGCGCAGCGTCGACGCGCCCGAGGGCGCGCGGCTGCGCGTCGCCCTCGCCCGGGGCTGGCTCGACGTCCGCGTCGAGGCGCGCGACGCCGGCCCGGATCCGCTGCCCGGACGCAGCGTTGACGCGCCGGGTCAAGGGGACCGGGCGGGCGCGCGCGAGGGCGGCGGTTGATCGACCTTATCGGCGTTGTTAGGTACTCTCGGGTGAGAGGTGCGGCGTGACCCAGACGAGTGATCGCCCCGCCGCGACCGGCGTGCCCGGCGCGACGGCGGAGGCGTACGACGCGGTCGTGGCGCGCCTCGAGCGCGTCGTCGGCGAGCTGGAGTCGGGGAGCCTCAACCTCGAGCAGTCCATCGAGAAGTTCGCCGAGGGCGTGAAGCTCGCGAACGAGGCGACGCGCAAGCTCGACGAGGCCGAACGGCGCATCGACCTGCTCGTGCGGAACGCCGACGGGTCCGAGGAAGCGGTCCCCTTCGACGCCAACGCCAAGGGCCCCTGATGCCGGAAGAGACCGAGCGGAAGCCGAAGGTCATCATCGTCGACGACGATCGTGACACGCGCGAGATGCTCACCCTCGCGCTCGAGCTCGAAGGCTTCGACGTCGGCCAGGCCGCGAACGGTCTCCGCCTCATCTCCGCCATGCACGTCGACCGCCCGGACGTGATCCTGCTCGACGTCATGATGAGCTGGATCGACGGCTTCGAGCTGTGCCGCGCCATCAAGAAGAACCCGACCTTCCACGACATCCCGGTCATCTTCATCAGCGCCCGCAAGAGCGTGGAGGACGAGCGCGCCGGGATGGAGGCGGGCGCCCTCGAGTACTTCACGAAGCCGCTCGACATGGACCGGCTCATCGCGCGCCTGCGCGAGATCCTCGCCGAGCGCGGCACGTTGCAGATGATCGCTCCTGCGTAGGCGCGACACGCGGGGCGCAGCCCCGTCTCCCAGGTGAGCGCGCACCCGCGCTCGTGTTAAAACCCCGTCCCCGTGACCGACGCCTTCCCCATCGAGACCTATCTCGGCGACGTGGCAGCGCGCGTGAACGCGCTCCTCTCGCGCTGCGCCGAGGAACGCCGCCGCACCGGCCCCGCCCGCCTCGCCGACGCCCTCGCCTACGCCCTCACCGGCGGCGGGAAGCGCCTGCGCCCCGCGCTCGTCCTCGCCACGTGCGAGGCGCTCGGGGGCGACGCCTCGGACGACGGCCTCGCGATGCGCTACGCGCTCGCGCTGGAGATGATCCACACCTACTCGCTCGTGCACGACGACCTGCCGTGCATGGACGACGACGACCTGCGCCGCGGCCGGCCCACCGCGCACAAGGCCTTCGACGAGGCCACGGCGGTCCTCGCCGGGGACGCCCTGCAATCGCTGGCCTTCGAAATCCTCGCCGACGGGCGCACCCATCCCGACCCAGCCGTGCGCGCCGAACTGGTCCTTGGCCTGGCGCGCGCGGCCGGAGCCCTGGGGATGGCCGGGGGGCAGGCGATCGACCTAGCCGGGCTGGCCGTCGATGCCGACGCCGCGGCGCAGATGCAGAGGCTCAAGACCGGAGCCCTGATCGTCTACGCCTTCGAGATCCCGCTGATCATGGCCCGAGCCGACGCCCAAACCCGCGAGCGGCTGACCGGCTTCGCCCGGGACCTGGGTCTCGCCTATCAGATCGCCGACGACCTGCTCGACCTGGAGGGCTCGGCCGCAGAGCTGGGCAAGGCGGCCGGCGGCAAGGACGCGGCCCGCGGCAAGGCCAACTTCGTCACCTTGTTGGGAGCCGATGCGGCGCGCGAGCGCGCCGCGGCGTTATCCGTCTGCATGATATCTGCACTGGAATACTTCGGGGACCGCGCGAACTCGCTGCGAGACGCCGCGGTTTTCGTGCTAGAGCGGCGAAACTGAGTACACAGAGTAGGCGAATATGCCCGCAACCCCGCTGTTGGACACGGTTTCCTCCCCCGCCGATCTGCATGGCCTGAGCCTGCCGGAGTTGCGCCAACTGGCCGACGAGCTGCGGGCCGAGACCATCGATGCGGTGTCCACCACCGGCGGCCATCTGGGCGCGGGCCTGGGCGTGGTCGAGCTCACCGTGGCCCTGCACCACGTCTACGAGACGCCGAAGGACATCCTGATCTGGGACGTCGGCCACCAAGCCTATCCGCACAAGATCCTCACCGGCCGGCGCGAGCGCATCCGCACCCTGCGCCAGGGCGACGGGCTCTCGGGCTTCACCAAGCGCGCGGAGAGCGAATACGACCCATTCGGGGCCGCGCACGCCTCGACCTCGATCTCGGCGGCCCTGGGGTTCTGCGCCGCGCGCGACCGCGACGGGCGCGACAACAAGGTCGTCGCGGTGATCGGTGACGGGGCGATGAGCGCCGGCATGGCGTACG
>JBJMQK010000259.1:0-9717 GCA_045802735.1 Anaeromyxobacteraceae bacterium
TCCAGTATCCCGTCGAGATCCCCGGCGTCGGCAACATGTACTTCCTGCGCACGGCGCTGAACGCCATCCGCAAGGCGCGCGGCGAGGAGGATCTCGACGCGATGGACTTCCTCGCGCTCGCCCGCGAGAAGATGAAGGTCATGAAGATCGACCCGTCGTTCGCGACCCGCTCGGTGAACGAGGGGTTCTCCGGCGGTGAGAAGTAGCGGAACGAGATCCTGCAGATGGCGGTGCTCGAGCCGAAGCTCGCCATCCTCGACGAGATCGACTCGGGCCTCGACATCGACGCCCTGCGCGTCGTCGCCGACGGCGTCAACGCGCTGCGCGGCCCCGGGCGCGCGATGGTGGTGGTGACGCACTACCAGCGGCTCCTCGACTACATCAAGCCCGACTTCGTCCACGTCATGGCGGCCGGCCGCATCGTCACGAGCGGCGGGCCGGAGCTGGCGCTCGAGCTCGAGAAGAAGGGCTACGGCTGGATCGAGAAGGAGCCGCCGCCGCGCGCGGCGGAGGCGCGCCCGTGACGACCGTGGCGGACCAGAGCTTCGCCGAGCAGCTCGACCGCGGGGGCGCGGCCGGGGAGCCGGGCTTCGTGCGCGCGCTGCGCGACGCCGGCCGCGAGACGTTCCTCGCGCAGCGGCTCCCGACGCAGAAGCACGAGGACTGGCGCTACACGAACCTCGCGCCGCTCACCGGCCAGCCCTGGGTCGCCGCGCCGCGCGGGTCCGCCCCCGCCGACGCCGGCGAGCTGCCGCCGGCGCCGCGCCTCGTCTTCTCGAACGGCCGCCTCGACCCGGCGCTGACCGACCTCTCGGGCCTGTCACCGGGAGTCAGCGTCGGGAGCCTCGCCGCCGCCGTGCGCGAGCGGCCCGGCACGGTCGAGGCGCTGCTCGCGAGCCGCTCCGCCTCGGGGCACCCGTTCGCCGCGCTCAACGCCGCGCTCTTCGAGGACGGCGCCTTCGTGGAGATCGCCGACGGCGCGCACGCCGAGCGGCCGATCCACGTGGTCCACCTCTCCGGCGCCGCCGGCGTGGCCGCCGCGCTGCACCCCCGGAACCTCGTCGCCGCCGGGCGCGGCGCGCGCGCGGCGGTGATCGAGAGCTACCGCGGCGTCGGGCGCTACCTCGTGAACGCCGTCACCGACGTCGCGCTCGGCGAGGGCGCGCACCTCGATCACGCGCACGTGCAGGAGGAGTCCGGCGAGGCGTTCCACCTCGCGGTCGTGCACGTCGAGGGCGGCGCGAGGAGCCGCTACGCCGGTCGCTCGATGGCGCTCGGCTCCGCGCTCGCGCGGGTCGAGTCGCACGCGGTCCTGTGCGGCGAGGGCGCCTCCTGCGACCTCGACGGCCTCTACGTCGGTCAGGGGCGGCAGCTCCTCGACCACCTCGTGCTCGTCGATCACGCGAGCCCCGGCTGCACGAGCCGCCAGCTCTTCAAGGGCATCCTCGACGACCACGCCCGCGGCGTCTTCGCGGGCCGCATCCTCGTGCGCGAGGGCGCGCAGAAGACCGACGCCTCCCAGTCGAACTCGAACCTGCTCCTCTCCGACGACGCGTCCATCGACACGAAGCCGCAGCTCGAGATCCTGAACGACGACGTGAAGTGCTCGCACGGCGGCACCGTCGGCCAGCTGCGCGAGGACCACCTCTTCTACCTGCGCTCGCGCGGCATCCCCGAGAAGCTCGCGCGCGCGCTCCTCACCTGGGCGTTCGCGAGCGAGATGGTGCAGCGGGTCGGCTCGCCCGACGTGCGCGCGCGGGTGCGCGCCGCGGTCACGGCGCGGCTCCCGGGCGGCGTGCTTCTGACGGAGGCGGCGTAAGTCATGCGGACCGGAACACAGCCGGCGGCGGTCGCCGCACCGGGGTTCGACGTCGAGCGCGTGCGCAAGGAGTTCCCCATCCTCCACCGCCCGGTGCGCGGGAAGGAGCTCGTCTACCTCGACAGCGCCGCGACGACCCAGAAGCCGCGCGCGGTGGTCGAGGCGATGGCGCGCTACTACGACCAGGAGAACGCGAACGTCCATCGCGGCGTGCACTTCCTCTCCGAGCTGGCGACGCAGTCGTACGAGGGCGCGCGCGAGAAGGTGCGGCGCTTCCTCGGCGCGAAGGACGTCTCCGAGATCATCTTCGTCCGCGGCACGACCGAGGCCCTGAACCTCGTGTCGCACAGCTTCGGGCGCATGCGCGTCGGCGCGGGCGACGAGGTGCTCATCACCTGGATGGAGCACCACTCGAACATCGTGCCGTGGCAGATGCTCTGCGCGGAGCAGGGCGCGAAGCTCGTCGTCGCGCCGATCGACGAGCACGGCGCGCTGCACCTCGACGAGCTGGAGAAGCTCATCGGGCCGAGGACGAAGCTCCTCGGCGTGACCCACGTCTCGAACGCGCTCGGGACGGTGAACCCGGTGAAGGAGATCGTCCGCCTCGCGCACGCGCGCGGCGTGCCGGTGGTGGTGGACGGGGCGCAGGGCGCGCCGCACCTCCCGGTCGACGTGCAGGACCTCGGGTGCGACTTCTACGCGCTCTCCGGCCACAAGCTCTACGGGCCGACGGGCATCGGCGTGCTGTGGGGCAAGGCCGAGCACCTCGAGGCGATGCCGCCGTGGCAGGGCGGCGGCGACATGATCCTGTCGGTGACCTTCGAGAAGACGATCTACAACCGCATCCCGTACAAGTTCGAGGCGGGGACGCCCGACATGGTGGGCGCCATCGGCCTCGGTGCGGCGATCGACTGGCTCGCCGGCCTCGACCAGGCGGCGCTGCTGAAGCACGAGCACGAGCTGCTCGCGTACGGCACCGAGGCGCTGCTCTCCGTCCCGGGCGTGAAGATCATCGGGACCGCGCCGGAGAAGGCGGGGGTCCTCTCGTTCGTGATGGACGACGTCCACCCGCACGACATCGGCACCGTCCTCGACCGCGAGGGCATCGCGGTGCGCACCGGACACCACTGCGCGCAGCCGGTCATGCTGCGGTTCGGCATCCCGGCCACGGCGCGCGCGTCGCTCGGCCTCTACAACACCCGCCGCGAGATCGACGCGCTCGTGCACGGCCTCGAGAAGGTGAGAAGGATGTTCGCATGAGCAGCGACCTCGACGATCTCTACCAGGAAGTCATCCTCGACCACGGCCGCAAGCCGAGGAACTTCCACAAGATGGATGGCCCGGACCGCCAGGCCGAGGGCCTGAACCCGCTCTGCGGCGATCACTTCAAGCTCTACCTCAAGCTCGACGGCGACCGCATCGCCGACATCGCGTTCGAGGGCTCGGGCTGCGCCATCTCCAAGGCGTCGGCCTCGCTCATGACGACCTCGGTGAAGGGCAAGACGGTGGCGGAGGCGGAGGAGCTCTTCTCGCGCTTCCACGCGCTCGTCACCGAGGGCCCGGAGAAGATCGAGATCTCCTCGCTCGGGAAGCTCGCCGCGCTCTCCGGCGTCTGCGAGTTCCCGACGCGCGTGAAGTGCGCGAGCCTGGTGTGGCACACCCTCAAGAACGCGCTCGAGCACCCGGGCGCGGTGGTGTCCACGGAGTAACGATGCAGCGCCGCGAGCCGGTCATCCTGAAGCGTAGCTGTGACGCCACTCAGATCCCGAGCGGATTCCAGATCCGCCTCGAGCCGGGGTCGTACGTGATCCCGCAGCAGGTGCTCGACGGCAACGTGACGGTCATGACCGAGCGCGGCGGCCTCGCGCGCGTGGCGGCGGGCGACGCGGATGCGCTCGGCCAGGAGTACGTCGAGCTCGCGGAGAAGGCGGCGGCGGCGCGCGCCCACCGGGCGCAGGGCGACTTCGACGTGGCGAAGGTCTGGGACGAGCTGAAGACCGTGTTCGACCCCGAGATCCCGGCGAGCATCGTCGACCTCGGGCTCGTGTACGAGGTCGCGTCGGAGCCGATGGCGAGCGGGCAGCACGTCGTCGTGGTGATGACGCTCACGGCGCCGGGGTGCGGGGTCGGCCCGGTGCTCGTGGAGGACGTGCGCAGCAAGGTGTCGCGCGTCCCCGGGGTCTCGGACGTGGACGTCCAGCTCGTGTTCGACCCGCCGTGGGACCAGAGCCGCATGACCGAGGCTGCGCGGCTGTCGCTGGGGCTGATGTAGGACCCGCGGACGTCTCCCCACATGCCGCGTCGGTCGCGTCCGGGACGTGCTCCGGTTGTTGGCGGTCAAAGGCGCCGCACCCCAGAGGTGTACCATCTCCGCGAGCAGGTGAGGCTTCGCTCCGGAGTCGCTCGTGGCATTGGACGCGCCGCAACCCGGTGATCCGTCGCACGCACCGCCCGAGCCGGGCTGGGGGCCGCGCCGGCGCTACGCGCTCGCGATCGGGGCCGTCGGGCTCGCGTTCGCGGTCCGCGTCGCGTTCGCCTCGTACCTCGGCCCGCCGTACATCACCTTCTACCCGGCAGTGATGGTCGCGTCGATCGTGGGGGGGCTCGGGCCGGGGTTCCTCGCGACGGCGCTCGCGGCCCTGCTCGCCGGCGCGTGGATCCTCCCGTGGGAGCGCGCGGGCGCTTCGCCCTCGGGGCGCGAGGCCGTGAGCTTCGCGGTGTTCGTGCTCGTCTGCGCCTTCCTGAACGTGGTGGCCGACCGCTACCGCCGCGCGCGACTTCGCATCGCCGAGCTGGAGGTGACGCGCCGTGCGGCGCAGGCGCAGCGCGAGGCCGCCGCGTACGCGCGGAGCCTGCTCGAGGCGAGCCTCGACCCGCTCGTCGCGATCAGCCCCGAAGGCAAGGTCACCGACGTGAACCGCGCCGCCGAGGAGGTGACGGGCGTCGCGCGCGCGGACCTCGTCGGGACCGACTTCGCCGACGCCTTCACGGAGCCGGACCGCGCGCGCGCGGGGTACCGCCAGGTGCTCGCCGAGGGCGAGGTCCGCGACTACCCGCTCACCATCCGCCACGCGAGCGGCCGCACGACCGACGTGCTCTACAACGCCTCGATCTACCGCAGCGACGACGGCGCGACGCGCGGCGTCTTCGCCGCGGCGCGCGACGTCACCGAGCGCAAGCGGGCGGAGGAGGCCCGGCAGCTGCTCCTCGCGCGGACCGCGCGCGCCGAGCGCATGGCGGCGCTCGGCACGATGGCCTCCGGCATGTCGCACGAGATCAACAACCCGCTCGCGTACGTCCTCTCCGGCGTCACCTTCGTGCAGGAGCGCCTCCGGTCGCTGCCGGACTCGTGCCTCGCCGCCTGGCCGCGCGAAGGGGAGGACGGACTCGCGGAGGTGCACGCGACGCTCGAGGAGATCGCCAGTGGAGCGCGGCGCGTGCGCGATCTCGTGGCCGACCTCAACGCGTTCGCGCTGGGGCAGCGCGCGCTCGAGTCGAGCTGCGACCTCGCGAGCGCGCTCGAGCGGGCGTCGCGCGTGGCGCACCACGCGTTCGGTGAGGGGACGCGGCTCTCCGTCGACCTCCCGGCGCTGCCGTCGATCTCGGGCAGCGAGGCCGAGCTGGTGCAGCTCTTCGCTTGCCTCCTCGTGAACGCCGCGCAGGCGAAGGCCGCCGACCGGCCGAACGAGATCCGGATCGCGGCGGAGCAGCGGGGGGAGGCGATCGTGACGCGCGTCGCCGACGGCGGGCGCGGCATCCCTCGCGACGATCTGCCCAGGATCTTCGAGCCGTTCTTCACGACGCGCGACGTGGGGCAGGGGAGGGGCCTCGGCCTCGCCGTGGCGCTCGGCATCGCGGAGGGGTTGGGCGGCGGGATCGAGGTCGAGAGCGTCGTCGGCGCGGGGACGATCGTCACCGTCACGTTGCCGGTCGCTGCGGGCGGCAGGACGACGAAGCCGGCGGCGCCGAGCGTATCGGGCTCGGCGCACGGCGCTCCCCGTGGGGTGTGACCGGCCAGTTCTCACCTCGAGGTGGATCGCGGCGAATCGAGGGCTATCGGACACACGGTCAAGTCGACTATGAATGGATCGACCGTCTACCTCCGTGGACGGGGGGCCAGGGAGGGGAACCCTCCGGCATGTGCCGAATGCCTCCCTGGCCCGATTCTTCGCGCGCGCACCGCCCGAGGTCCGTGACGACCGAGCGGTGGGCCGGGCGGGTGGGTCCTCACCCGAGGACGGCGAGCACGCGCTCCGCCGCGCGCGCGGCACCGCCGAGGTCCGGTGGCGGCGGCATCGGGCGACCGAGGACGCTGCGGATCGCGCCGGTGATGCGCCCCGCGCGCAGCGCGTCGTTCGCCACGTGCTCGCAGGCGAGCCAGCGCGGCATCTCGCGCACCATGATCGGATACTCGGGGAAGTCGCCGCGCTCGGTGTAGACGATGGGCGTCCCGGCTCCGATGGCGTCGGTGACGATGCCGTAGCCGGGCTTCGTGACGAGCACGTCGGCGGCGCCCACGACGTCGATGTAGGAGAGCCCGGCGGCGTCGAGGCGCACCTGCGGCAGCTCCTCGGGGAAGAGGAACTGGAACGCGGGGTCCTGGCCGACGGCGTCGCGCGTGAGCCCCGGGAGCCCGACGCCGCCGAACGAGACGAGCACGGCCGGGCGACCGTCGAGCCCGAGCCGCGCGCGCCCCTCCGCCCGTCCGATGCGCGGCCGGCGCGCGACGAAGCCGACCTCCTCGATGCGGCCGAACGCGGAGAACGGGCCGGCGAAGGGCAGGGCGAGGAGGAGGGCGGCGGCGCGGTACGCCTCGGCGGCGCGGTCGGCGGCGGCGTGGAGCGACGGCTCGCGCGCCGCGAGGTGGCGGTAGATCCAGTCCCAGGAGAAGTTCCCGAGCGCGACGGACGGGATGCCCGCCCGCGCCGCGGCGGCGAACGCGAGCGGCGGGATGTCTCCGAGCACCGCGCGCGCCCCGCTCGCGCGCAGGAAGGCGGCCTCCTCGGCGACGCGCGCGTCCCAGGTCGCGTCGAACGCTCGGCACCACTCCGCCGTCCGCGCCTCGTCGATGACGAGCGCGTCCTGCTGCGCGAGTCCCACGTCCGTCTGCGCGTGACGCGACGTGAACGGCGGCGGCACCTCCCGCGCGGCGACCGCCCCGGGGACGCTGCCGACGAGCGCGATCGGGAGAGCGGGCGCGCGGGCGCGGACGGCGCGCAGCACCTCGCAGAGGCGCATGAGGTGGCCGAAGCCGTGGCCGGAGACGTAGGCGGCGAGCATGGGTCGTGATTCTGACGGAGCGCCGCCGCCATCCGCCACTCGCCTTGCGCCCCACGCGCAGTCCAACCAAGAAACCCGCCCATGCCCTCCGCCCGCCTCCTCACGTTCGACGTGTTCGGCACCGTCATCGACTGGCGCCGCGGCCTGCGCGAAGCGCTCGCCGCGCAGGACGTCTCGCTCGACGACGCGGCGTTCGATCGCGTCGTCGATCGCCAGGGCGAGCTGGAGCAGGAGGTGCCGTTCCGGAAGTACCGCGAGATCACGCGCCTGTCGCTGCAGGACGTCCTCGGCCTCGACGCCGCGAAGGCCGATGCGGTCGGGGCGGAGGTCGGCGCCTGGCCCACCTACCCGGAGTCCGCGGCGGCGCTGCGCCGCATGATGACCGTCGCGCCGTGCGTCGCGACCACGAACAGCGATCGCGCTCACGGCGAGCAGGCCCAGGAGCGGCTCGGGTTCCGCCTCTCGGGCTGGATCTGCGCCGAGGACGTCGGCTGCTACAAGCCCGACCCGAAGGTCTGGCGCGAGGCCGCCGCCCGGCTCGGGGCCGAGCTCGGCCCGGCGTGGTGGCACGTCTCCGCCTACGCCGACTACGACCTCGCCGTCGCGAACGCGCTCGGCCTCACGACCGTGTACGTCGCGCGGCCCCACGCGCGACCGGGCGCGGCGACGCTGCGGGTGAACGACCTCGCCGAGCTCGCGACGCGCGTCGCCGGCCCCTGAGCGTGCTGCGCCGCCCTGTCGGGCGCGAGGAGGTGACCATGGAGTACCGCAAGCTGGGCAACAGCGATCTCGTCGTGTCGGAGGTGAGCCTCGGCTCGTGGCTCACCTACGGCGGCGGGGTGGGCCGCGACGCCGCCGAGGCGTGCGTCCGGCGCGCGTTCGAGGTCGGAGTGAACTTCATCGACACCGCGAACGTCTACGCCGGCGGCGCGGCGGAGTCGTTCCTCGGCGAGGTGCTCGCCGGCCGCCCGCGCGACAGCTACGTGCTCGCGACCAAGGTCTACTTCCCGATGCCCTCCGGCGAGCGCGGGCTCTCGGCGCCGCAGATCGCGAAGCAGCTCGACGACTCGCTCCGGCGCCTGCGCGTCGACCACGTCGACCTGTACCAGTGCCACCGCTACGACGCCGAGACGCCGCTCGAGGAGACGATGGCCGCGCTCACGCGCGCGGTCGAGGCGGGGAAGGCGCGCCACATCGGGTTCTCGGAGTGGACGGCGCCGCAGATCCGCGCCGCGCTGGCGCTGCCCGGCGCGCGATTCGTGTCGAGCCAGCCGCAGTACTCCCTGCTCGAGCGCGGCGCCGAGGCCGAGGTCTTCCCGCTCTGCGCGCGCGAGGGGATCGGACAGATCGTGTGGTCGCCGCTCAAGCAGGGGGTCCTCACCGGAAAGTACCTCCCCGGCCAGCCGCCGCCCGCGGACTCGCGCGCCGCGCACGACCGCATGGGCGTCTTCCTCCAGGACCGCATGAACGACGCGGTGCTCGCGGGCGTCCAGCGCCTCCGGCCCATCGCCCGGGAGCTGGGCCTGACGCTCTCGCAGCTCGCGCTGGCGTGGGTGCTCCGGCGCCCGGAGGTCTCGTCGGCGATCATCGGCGCCTCGCGGCCGGCGCAGATCGAGGAGAACGCGAAGGCCTCCGGCGTGAGGCTCTCCGCGGACGTCGTCGCGCGCATGGACGCCGCCGTGGCCGTGGCATAGGCGCTCGCCTGGCACCCGGCAGCCTCGCCGCCCGTCGCCTCGCGTCCCTCCCCGCGCCGGGTTTGTGCGCCGCTCGGCTGGTCCCCACCTTGTGGTCCGAACCCGCAGGGAGGGGATCACCATGGCTCATGGCACGAAGTGTATCGTCGGCGCGATCGCGGCCGCACTCTGGATCGCGCCCGCGGCGGCGGCCGGCGAGCGCACCGCCGGGCAGAAGGTGGACGACACGACGGCGGCGACGAAGCAAGGCGCGCACGACGCGGCGGACAAGGCGGGCGACACCGCCGACAAGGCGGGCGAGAAGGCGAGCGGCGCCGCCGCCGACGCGAAGGAGAGCGCGTCGAGCGCCGCCGCGACGACGAGCGACAAGGCGAAGGCGATGGGTCAGCAGGCGACGAGCGAGACCGCGCGCACGCTCGCGAAGCTCCACGCCGGCAACCAGATGGAGGTGCAGGCCGGCACGTGGATGAAGGAGCACGCGACGAACGACAAGGTGAAGAAGTTCGCGTCGCAGATGGTCGACGACCACGGGAAGATGGACGACGACGTGAAGTCCTTCGCCAAGGACCAGCAGATCGACCTCACCAGCGCGCCGAAGCCCGCCGACATGAAGAAGGGCGAGCACCGCGCCATGCTCGATCGGCTGAAGGGCATGCGCGGCGCGCAGGCGGACCGCGAGTACATGCGGATGATGGTGAGCGACCACCAGAAGGACGTGAAGGAGGTCCGCGCGGCGAAGGCGAAGGCGCAGCAGTCGGGCGACGACAAGCTCGCGAAGCTCCTCGACGACAGCTCGCAGAAGATGGCGGACCACCTCAAGGACGCCCAGGACATCCAGAAGTCGCTGCAGCAGCGGCAGGCCCGGACGCCCGAGAGCCGCGACCAGGGCACCGGGTCGAGCTCGAGCGACGGCAGCTCCAAGTA
>JBJMQK010000303.1:0-15813 GCA_045802735.1 Anaeromyxobacteraceae bacterium
GGACCTCACGCGGCGCCCTCAGCGCCGCCGGCCGGGGGGGCGCCGCCCGCCGGCCCGGGGCGGCGCCGGCGCCGCGGCGGGGCGCGCTGACCGCGTCGGCCGCGAGGGCCGCATCGCGACGAAGATGACGTGCCGCCGTCCGCCGCCCGGCTGCGCCGCGACGACCTCCTCCTCGACCTCGAACCCGGCGCGCTCGAGGCGCTCGCGGTACCGGACGTCACTCCCCGCCGACCACACCGCGAGCACGCCCCCGGCGCGGAGCGCGTCGCGGCAGGCGTGCACGCCGCGGTCGCCGTAGAGGCGGTCGTTGGCGGCGTCGACCAGCGCCGACGGGCCGTTGTCCACGTCGAGCAGGATGGCGTCGAACGCCCCCGTCGCCTCGGCGATGCGGCCGGCGACGCCGCCCACCTGGAGCCGGACGCGCGGATCGTCGAGCGGCCTCCCGGCGAGCTCGGCGATGGGGCCGCGGTTCCATGCGACGAGCGCCGGCACGAGCTCGGCGACGACGGCCCGGGCGTCCTCGGCGAGGCGGTCGAGCACCGCGCGGAGCGTGAACCCGAGCCCCAGCCCGCCGATGAGGACGGTGCGCGCCCGCGGCACGCGCCGGAGCGCGATCGCGGCGAGCGCCTCCTCGGAGGCGTGCGCGCGGCTCGACATGAGCACCCCGCCGCCGGCGCGGATCGCCCACTCGTCGCCGCGCCGCGCGAGCACGAGCTCGGTGCCGTCGGGCGCGCGCGCCGACTCGATCGTCTGCCAGGGCTTCATGGCGTCGGCCCGTCGAATTGATCCATATCGTCCCTTCCGCCGCCATGACGAAGATCCGGCGCCTGACGGCGCCTCACTCCGGGGGGAGAGACTCTCCCCCCGAGACCTCCCATCGCGAGCGTCACCTCGAGTGGCATACGGCGTCAGAGGGTGGCGAGGAACTCGAGGACGCCGCGGTCGAAGGCGGGGCCGTCCTCGAGGCTCGCCTGGTGGCCGACGCCGCGGAGGAGGAGCTTGCGCGCGCCGGGGACCTCGGCGGCGAGCCGGTCCGCCGCGCGGAGCACGTCGGCGGCGTCGAGCTCGCCGGCGATGGCAAGGAGCGGCACCCGCAGCTCGGAGAGGCGCCCGCTCGCGCCCAGCTCGCGGAGCTTGCCGCGCGCCGCGGCGTACTTCGCGAGGTTGTCGACCGCGAGGCCGCGGAGCCGCTCGCGCAGCGCGGCCGGGAACGCCCGCGGAGCGCGGCGCGGCCCGTCGGCCCACGCGCGGAGGAACGCCTCCACCACCGCGGCCCCGTCGTGGGCCCGCGTCGCGGCGCGCATCGCGTCGACCTCCCGCACCACGAACGGGTCCTCGAGGGCGGTGCCGCTCAGGCCGGGCGACGCGGCGACGAGCGCCTCGACCGCGTGCGGGTACGCGAGGGCGAAGTCGACGGCCGTCCGGGCGCCGAGCGCGTGGCCCACCAGCGCGGCGCGCGGGACGCCCAGCTGGACGAGCAGGTCGCGGAGGTCGTCGTAGTGGCAGAACGCGTGCGCAGGCGTCGAGGAGCGGCCGTGGCCGCGGGCGTCGTAGCGGATCACCCTGTGATGCCGCGTGAATGTCTCGACCTGCGCGTCCCACATGCGCAGGTCGAGGAAGCCGCCGTGGAGGAGGACGATCGCCGGCCCGTCCCCGCTCACCTCGTAGTACAGCTCGCCGTTCGAGACTGCGACGAGGCCGGTCGTCGCGGCGCGGCGCGCGCGCGCGCGGGGCGCCACGGCGCGGTCCGGCACCGCCCACGAGCCGATCACGTCGACGAAGCGCACGGGCTGCTCGACCTGCGGCATGTGCCCGGCGTCCTCGACGAGCTCGAGCCGGGATCCCGGCAGGAGGGCGTGGAGCCGGCGCGCCGCGGCGACGCCGTTCCGCGGCAGGCGGTCGGCCGCGCCCCAGACGATGAGCGGCGCGAGGGCCGGCGCCGCGCCGCCGTCGCCGGCCGCGAGGACCTCCACGGCCGCGTCGAGCGCGGCCGGACGCTCCCGGTCGAGGGCGTCGTGCAGGGCCGGCGGGGCGCGCCGCGGGTCGGCGTAGGCGCGGCGGATCGCGCCCGGGCCGAAGGCGATCCGGCGCACCGCGGTGCGGAAGAGGTCGCGCGCGAGCGGCGCACGCCGCGCCCACGCGAGCGGCGCGGAGGGCGCCGCGAGCGGCACCCCGTTCACGAGCGCGAGCCCGCGGCAGCGCGCCGGGAACTCGGCCGCGAAGCGCCACGCGACCGCCGCCCCGAGCGCGTTTCCCACCACGAACGCACGCCCGACGGCGAGCTCGTCGAGGACGCGCTCGAGCCAGCGTGCGTACGCCGCCACGGAGCCGAGGCCCTGCGCGGCGGGCGTACCGAGGCCCGGGAGCTCCGGGGCCACGACGTGGTAGCGCGCGGCGAGCTCATCCCAGACCGCGGACCAGTGGAGCGGCGCGCCGCCCCAGCCGCCGTGGACGAGGACGAGCGGCTCGCCGCCACCGCCCGCGTGCACGCGCGCCGGGCGGCCGTCGACCGTGAGCTCGAGCACCTCCATGCGGCCGCTCGCCATCGCACCCCCCTCACCCCGGCGCGATCCTACACAGCGCAGGGTAAGCTGTCGCCGCACTTCCCGGGGAGCGCGCATGGAAACGCCGAGGACCTCGCTTCGCCGCCCATCGCCCGTGCCGTGGGTGGTCCTCGCGCTCGCGCTCGTCGGCGGGGGGGCCTGGTACTTCTTCATGCGCGCGGGCGGCGCGGGGCCCGACGCGGTACCGCCGATCGCGCCGGTCGCGGCGGACGGCGGCGAGGCGGGGGCGTCGCCGGCGCAAGGGACAGGCGACGCCGGGCTCGCGGCGGCGACGCCCGACGCGGGCGCACCTGCGGCCGCGCCGGAGGTCGATCCAGCGCGCGTCCAGGAGCTGCTCGACCCGGTGTCGCGGAGCCCGCTCGTGCGCCTCGGCCTCGCGCAGGGAGAGCTCGTGCGCCGATGGGTCGTCGTGACCGACGCGCTCGCCGAGGGTGACACGCCGCGGCGCGAGCTGGGCTTCCTCGCGCCGTCGCGCCCGTTCTCGGTCGTGACGAGCGGCGGCAAGAGCGTGATCGCGCCCGCGTCGTACGCCCGCTACGACGCGTTCGGCGACGCCGTCGCCTCGGTGGACGCCGCGGCGGTGGGCAGGGCGTACCGCGAGCTGCACGGCGTCCTCGAGGCGGCCTACCGGGCGCTCGGGTACCCCGACGCGACGCTCGACAACGTCACCGGGCGCGCGCTCCGGCGCATCGTCGCCGCCCCGCTGGTGGACGGCGCGGTCGAGGTGGTGAACGACGAGGGACTCTTCGTCTACGCCGATCGCCGCCTCGAGGATCAGGGCGAGGTCGAGAAGCACCTCCTCCGCATGGGCCCGCGGAACGGGAGGCTCATCGCGGCCAAGGCGCGGGAGCTGCTCCTCGCACTGCACCTGCCGGCCGCGGGTCCCACGTCCCGATGACCGCGCCCGCGACGATGAGGGCCATCGCGGCCGCCGAGGTCGCGGTGAGGCGCCCGCCGCCGAAGAGCGTCAAGAGCACCGTCGAGAGCAGCGGCGTGAGGTAGGCGAGCGTGCCGATGGTGCGCGGATCGCCGCGCTTGAGTGCCCGGTCCCAGAGGTAGAAGGCGGCGCCCATCGGGCCGAGGCCGATGAGCAGGAGGTAACCGAGGTCGGCGGTGCGCGGCGCGTAGCGGGGCTCGAACAGCGCGTGCCCCGCGAGCGAGAGCGCGCCGGACACGAGGCAGAAGGTCGCTATCGTCGAGGTCGGGAAGTCGCCGAGCCGCTTCGTGAGGAGCGAGTAGGTGGACCAGATGACCGCGGCCGCGAACGCGAGGAGGTAGCCGGGGGCGGCGCCAGGACCGCCCGTGAACGCGACCCGGCCGCCCGTGACGAGGAGCGCCGCGCCGGCGAACCCGATGGCGGCCCCGGCGACGTGCCGCGGACGCAGGGCCGTGCCCGCCACGAAGAGCGGGCTCAGCACGACGATGAGGAGCGGCCACAGGTAGTTGATGAGGTTGGCCTCGACCGGCGGCGCGAGGCGGAGGCCCAGGAACAGGCAGAAGTGATAGGCGAAGAGCCCGTACACGCCGAGGAGGAGGACCGCAGGCCGGGTGCCCCGGAGCCGGATGCCACGCGCGCCGCAGGCGGCGCCGATGAGGAGGGCGCAGCCGACGAGGAGCAGCGGCGGGACGTGCTTGAGGCGCAGCCCGAGGACGGCGAGCGTCCCCCAGAGGAGGATCGCGGCGAGGGCGTCGAGCGTGGCGCGGCGAGGCATCGGGCGCGGCGGTGGTACCGCAGCCGGGGAAAAGGGACAAGCGGCGGTGGCGGCTCAGGACCGCTTCGCGAACCGCCCCAGCATGGCGAGCAGCGCCGCCGTGTCCACCGGCTTCGGGAGCCACCCGGCGATCGGCACGGGGGGGTCGATGGTGCGCGCCCACGCCGACATGACGACCACCTGGATGTCAGCGTAGCGCGCGTCCTCGCGGAGCGTCCCGAGGAACTCGTCCCCGCCCATGTCGGGGAGCGCCAGGTCGAGCAGGATCACGTCCGGCGGCTCGGCGGCGAGGCCCTTCAGCGCGGCGCGGCCGTCGGCGGCGCCCTCGACCTCGAACGAGTGGTTCCGAAGCAGCTCGACGAGCCCTTCGCGGGCATCCCGGTCGTCCTCGACGACGAGCACGCGCATGGCGGAAACCCTACGTGGGGGCCGCGGCGGCGGCTGGCCCAGGATGGGGCTCCTGGTCACGCGGACGGCTGGCTTAGCCCCTTCGCGGCGCGCTCCGCGCCCTCGACGATGCGCCGGAACAGCTCGGCGGCCGGCGCGGCCGTCGCGAGCGGCGCCCCCTGCCCGGCCCACATCGACGCGAGATCGGCGCGCCCCTGCCGCGCGGCGGCCTGGCGCAGCTCGGTCGTGAGCCCGTTCTGCCACGGATAGGGGAGGATCTTGCCGGCGCGCTCCACCTCGTCCATGAAGCGGGTCGAGAAGCCGCGCACGAGCTTGCCGGAGTAGGAGCGCGTGAGCCGCGTCGCGTCGTGGTCGCGCCGGGCGAGCAGCGCCTCGCGGTGCACCGCCGGCACGCCGCTCTCCGGACAGGCGAGGAAGGCCGTGCCGAGCTGGGCCGCCGACGCTCCGAGCGCAAGCGCAGCCGCGACGCCGCGCCCGTCCATGATGCCGCCGGCGGCCACCACCGGGATGCGCAGCGCGTCGACGACCTGCGGCACGAGCGCCATCGACCCGACGAGCCCGCGCTCGAAAGGGCCCGCGAACGTGCCGCGGTGAACGCCGGCCTCGGCGCCCTGCGCGACGACCGCGTCGACGCCGCTCGCCTCGAGGAGGCGCGCCTCCTCCACCGTCGTCGCGGAGCCGAGGACGACGGTCCCGAGGTCGTGCAGCGCGCGCAGCTCCTCCGCCGGGAGCGCTCCGAACGTGAAGCTGAACACCGGGACCCTCTCCTCCCGGACCACCGCGAGCTGACCCGCGAAGTCGGGCGGCGGGCCGAGGCGCGGCGCCCCGGCGAGCCCCAGCTCGCGCCGGATCGGGTCGAGGACGGCGCCGGCCTCGGCGACCTCCTCCTCGCGCGGCGCGCTCGCGGGCGGCTCGGGGATGAAGAGGTTCATCCCGAACGGCCGCTGGGTGCGCGCCCGGATGTCGCGGATGACGGTCCGGATCGCCTCGGGCGCGAGGTAGCCGCCGCCGAACGAGCCGAGCCCGCCCGCCTCCGAGACCGCCGCCACGAGCGCGGCCGTGCCGGCGGGGCCCGCCATGGGCGCGAGGAAGACGGGGTACTGGATGCCGAGCCGCCGGGACAGGATGGTGGGCCACATGGCAGGAGCATGCGCGCGCCCCGTTCGCCCCGCCACCTTGCCGCGCTCGAGGTCGGCGTGAGCGCCGCTCACGTCGGAGCGGGGCCCGCGGGCGGCGGCCGGAGGCGCACGGTGCGCACGAGGCGCGCCGTCGCGTCCACCACCTCGAGCGTCGCGCCGCCCTTCAGGTCGAGGCGGGTGCCGACGCGCGGGATCCCGCCTGCGAGCGCGATCGCGAGCCCGGCCACCGTCGACCACTCGCCCTCGGGGAGGCCGAACCCCAGCTCCCGGTTCACCTCGCGCACGGGCGTCGCAGCCCGGACGAGGTACGCACCGTCGGCCTCCTCGTGCACCGCGGCCTCGGGCTGCTCACGCTCCGTGAAGAGCTCCCCCACCAGCTCCTCGAGCAGGTCCTCCAGCGTGACGAGCCCCGCGACGCCGCCGTGCTCGTCCACCACCACGGCGACCCAGAGCCGTCTCACGCGCAGGTCCTTCAGCACGGCCACCGCGCTCGCCGTCTCGGGCACGAACACGGGCGGTCGCACGATGTCCTCGAGGACGAGGAGGTCACGCTCCCACTCGAGCGCGAGCACGTCGGTCGTCGTGACGTAGCCGACGACGTCGTCGAGCGTCTCGCGGTACACCGGCATGCGCGCGTGGCCGTCCTCGAGGAGGATGCGGCGCACCTCGTCGGGCGAGGCGCGGAGCGGGATCGCGCGGATGAGGTTCCGCGGCACCATCACGTCGGCCGCGGTGAGCGTGCCGAACTCGAGCGCCCGCGAGGCGATCTCCCCCGAGCCCGCGTCCACCGTGCCGGCCTGCGCCGCCTCGTCCACCATCGTGCGCAGCTCCTCGGCCGACACGCGCGACTCGGTGAAGGACGTCGCGTCGCCGAGGGGGCGCAGGACGAGGTTCGAGGTGAAGGTGAGGGCCGCGACGACCGGCCGCGCCACCCAGCGCAGCGCCTGCAGCGGTCGGGCGGCGAGGAGCGCGTAGCGCTCGCTCGACCGGAGCGCGAGGGACTTCGGGACGAGCTCGCCGAAGACCAGCGTGAGGTAGGAGATCGCGGCGACGACGACCGCGAGCGCGGCGTCCTCGGCGAGCTCGGGCGAGAGCCCCGCGCGCTCGAGCGCCGGCGAGAGGCGCCGCGCGACGGAGGCGCCGCTGAACGCCGCCGCGGTCGCGCCGACGACGGTGATGCCCACCTGCACCGTCGCGAGGAAGCCCTCCGGGTCGCGCCGCAGCGCCGCGACGCCGCGCGCGCCCGCCCGCCCCTCCTCGACGAGCTGCCGCAGCCGCGAGGCGCGCAGCGTGATGACCGACAGCTCCGCGCCCGAGAACGCGCCGTTCGCGAGGATGAGCGCGGCGATGATCGCGAGCTCGAAGAGCATGCCGCGGATCTAAGGCCGCGCCGGGGTCGTGGCGGCGCCCACTTCAAGTGAGCCCCGGCGGCCTTCCCGCCGCCATGGATGAGATCCGGCGCGTTCGGCGACTCGACGCAGGCGGGCGGTCGCGGCTCTCGAAGGAGCGGTTCGGGGCCCGGCCACGGAGCCTGCGCGCCGGTGCGGCGCTCACCGGCCAGCGGCGCTTGCGAGGCGGCTCCGCGTGCGGGCGATGGCTGTACGACATCGGATTCCACTCCGGCGCCGGACGGTGGCGCCGGAACCTGCTGGCGAGCTCGCCCCTCCGCTCACGGGAACGTCACGGGAACGGCAAGCCCAGCGCCGCTGGCGATCGGCTGCGAGTGGGTGTGGTCCGCTCCGCAGCGGCGGCCTTCGAAGGCGCCGCCGGATCCGGGGCCGACACCGGACCCCCGCTGCGTCCGCGCGAGGTGTAGCGGTCCATGAGCTGCGCGCCGAACACCTGCCTCGCGGCGAGCCCGTTGTGAACTGCGCAGAGCAGTCGCATCTTACTGACAGTGGATTCGCCTCCGAGCGCGACCGGCACGATGTGATCGAGCTCCACCCGGGTGCGGGAGCCACAGACGCCGCCGCACGACAGTGACCACTGGCAGCTGCCGCCATCCCGGATGAAGACGGCGCGCCTCACCGCTGCCGGCACGTGGCGTGAGCTGGTGGCGGAGGGCGCGGTGAGGGAATTCCGGGGCTTCTTCACGAGCCCGCGCTTCTTGTCCTGGGCGGCGAGGAGGAGATCGAGGGCGGCCTCCAGCACGGCCTCGGTCCCGCCGTCGGGGAGGCGGTGCGAGAGCGCGTCGCGCGCCGCCGCCAGCTTCTCGAGGAAGCGCCGGGAGACGGTCACGTGCAGGCGGCGCAGGTCCGCGGTGAGCGGCTCGGCCTCGTCGCGCTTCACGGCGGCAACGGTCGGCGCGGGCGGTGTGACTGGCGCGCAGGTCGGGGCGGACTCGCAGTGCGTTTCACCTGGATGAACCGGCTCCCCCCGAGCGACCGGCGCGAGGGGCAGGTCGAGCCGCGGCGCAGCGGCCGGTGACCGCGCGGGCGTCGACCTGGGCAGCGGATCGAGCGCGGTGACGACGTCACGGTGAGGCGCGGCCTCGGCCGGACAGAGCTCGGCGGAGATGGCCTTCGCCTCCTGCTTCGAGGCGTGGAAGAACCGCGCCACCACCTCGCCCCGGTTCTCGGGCGTGATGACCTTCGCGAGCTCGACGACGCTCGTCAGGCAGAGCTTGCCCGAGCGCAACGGCGCGACGACCTCCGGGAAGCGCTGCAGGAGCTCGGCGGCGGTCTTGCGGTAGAACGCGGCTCCCTTCGACAAGCCGAGCTCGCGATGCAGGAAGTAAAAAAGGCTCGTATGTCCGAGCTCGAGCCAGCGCCGCTCGCGGTCGAACTCCGCCAGGGCGACGAGGAAATCGGCGAGGGCGCCGTGCTCCCGAGACAGCAGCTCGGCAAGGCGCTTCGCGAGGTCGCGGGTGTCGTGCATGCCGCGATTGTCTCACCGGTTTTCGCAGCGCCGTGGAACGCGCGCAATCGCGACCGCTCGCGACATCGCAGCGCAGTCCTCGCCAGCGGGTTCGCCGCGCCCGCACGCACGCCCGCGAGCCGCTTGCGCTGCAGGAGAGGGCTTCCGAGGGGACCGTGAACGCCTGTACGAATTGCGGCCGAATGGCGTCAAGCACAATGCGCGTCAAATCGCATCTGCACCCCAGGAAGGCCACGGGCCCGCGCGACGGTGTGCGCCTCGCGGGTGGCGAATGGTCCCCCGTCGGCTGCCGTCGTCGACTGGTTCGTCCAGCCGACCGGATGTGCGCGCCGTCAGGACTCTCCGCGCCCGTGGCTGCCAGCGTCCGGGTGCTCCCACGCGAAGGTGAGCCGATCCCGCTGCAACGCCAGCCCGCGTGCGCTCACCGCCTCGCGATCGCCGCGCGCCGGCGGACGCTGCTTCCACGTTACGTCAACCCCCCGCCCACCAGCGCCGCGCGTCTCTGCCCGAGGCCGCCTCCACAGCAGCGACAATCCATCAAATGCAGGAGGCGCTTCGACACCCTCCGCCCTTCGACTCCGCTGCGCTACGCTCGGGGCGAAAGGCGAGGGGCCCGCCCCTCGCCTCCGCTGCGGTCCGCTCGGGGCGAGCGGATGCGCCAATCGAGGCGAGCGCGCGCCGCCATCGGCTCGAGCCGACGCTCGTGATCGGGTACGGGCGAGTTCTCGCCCCGCGCCCCCGCCGCTACTCCTTCGGCCCCGCCGTCCCGGGGTCCCCGGGCCCCGTCGGCGCGGCCACCGGCGCGGGCGTCGTCGTCGTCGTCGCCGGCACCGGCGTCTGCGAGGCGCCGCGCCCCGCGCGCACCCGCTGCAGCTCGAGCTCGGCGACGCGGAGCTGCCGCGAGCGCTCCTGCAGCGCCGCCTGGAGCCGCTGCGCCTCCTGCGTGCGCATGGTGTCGCGCCGCGCCAGCTCCTCCTGGAAGCGCGCCTGCGCCTCGGCGAGCCCGCGCAGCCCGCGCGCGTCGGCCTCCTTGCGCTCCTGGACGACGACGGCGAGGCGTCGCGCGGCCTCCTGCACGCGCGCGTCCGCAGCCTGCGCGCGCTCCGCGAGGTCGCGCTCGAGCCGCGCCCGCGCCTCCGACGCCGCATGGAGCGAGGCCTCGAGCGCCGTCACCCGCGCGGCCGCCGCGGCGGCCGCGTCGGCGAGCCGCGCCGCCGCGTCGTCCGCCGCAGCGCGCGCGGCGCGGGCCTCCGCCTCGGCGCGTCCCACCTCGCCGCGCAGGCGGTCCTCGACGCTGCGCCGCTCCTCGCGCGCACGCTCGAGCGACGCGGCGGCCTCGGCGAGCCGCCCCGCGAGGTCCTCCTCGCGCGCCTCGGCGGCGCGGCGCTCGGCCTCGCGCGCCGCCTCGGCGTCGGCGAGCCGCGTCTGGGCCTCGCCGAGGCGCGCCTCCACCCGCTCGCGCGCCTCGTTGTGCCGCTCGCGCTCCGCCTCGAGCGCCTCGACGCGCTCCTCGAAGGCGCGGACCTCGACCGCGTGCGAATCGGCCGCGGCCTGCTCGCGGCGCTCGGCGGCGGCGAGCGCCTCCGCCCGCGCCGCCAGCTCGCGCTGCAGCGCGTCCTCGCGCCGGGCGCGCTCCTGCGCGGCGGCCTCGAAGCGGCGATCGAGCTCCGACGCCGCCTCGGTCTTCTTCGCCAGCTCGTCGAGCAGCTCCGCCTCGCGCGCGTCGCGCTCGCGCGCGATCGCGTCCACGCGCTCGCGCGCGGCGACGCTCGCGTCGGCGCGTGCCTGGAGCTCGGCGGTCAGCTCCGCCTCGAGCCGCGCCGCCTCGGCGCTGCGCGTCGCGAGGAGCCCCTTCACCGAGTCGAGCTCGCGCCCGCGCTCCGCCGCCTCGCCCTGGGCCGCCTCGAGCTCCGCCGCGAGCGCGGCCGCGCCCTCGCGCGCCTCGCCGAGCGCGCGCTCCGTCGCGGCGGCGGTGTCGGAGAGCGCCGCGTGCGCGGTGCGCGCGGCGTCGAGCTCCGCCGCGTACCGGGCGCGCTCCGCCTCGAGCTCCTCCGCGAGCGCGACCTGCCGCTCCGCAGCGAAGGCGGCCGCCGCCCGGGCCTCCTCCTCGCGCCGGACGGCCTCCGACGCGAGCTCCGCGACGCGCTCCTCCGCCGCGGCCGCCCGCGCCCCGAGCGCGGCCGCGTTCCGCTCCGCCTCGCGCGAGAGCGCGTCGAGGGCGCCCTTCGCGTCGGCGAGCTCGCGCGCGAGCCGCTCGAGCTCGGCGCTCGCGCTCGCGCGCCACGCCGCGGCGGCCTCGGCCTGGGCGGCGGCGTCGCGGCGGGCGTGCTCGGCCTCCTCGGCGAGCGCTGCGGCACGCGCCGACAGCTCGCCCTCGCGCGCCTGCCCGAGCCGCTGCACCTCCTCGAGTGCCGCGGTGAGCCGCGCGCCCTCGGCGCGCGCCACCTCGAGCTCGGCGGCGAGGCTCTCCGCGCGCGTCCGCGCCTCCTCGCGCTCGCGCTCGAGCGTCGACCCGAGGTCGGTCGCGCGCGCCTCGGCGGCACCGAGCGCGGCGGAGAGCGACCGGTCGCGCTCGGCGGCGCCGGCCCGCACCTCGCCCAGCTCCTGGTTGAGGCGTGCGCCCTCGGCGCGCGCGGCGGCGAGGTCGCCCTCGAGCGAACGGCCGCGCGCCAGCGCCTCGTCGAGCGAGGTGCGCAGGGCGTCGCGCTCGGTCTCGGCCGAGGACGCACGCGCCCCGGCCCCCTCGGCGCGGGACGTCTCGGAGCGCAGGCGCGCCTCCAGCTCGCCTCCGCGCGCCTCGAGCCCATCGATGAAGGACGCGCGCTCCGCGAGCCTCGCGTCGCGCTCCTGCACGCCGCGCGAGAGCGCCTCGGCCTCGTCGCGCGACGCCTCGAAGGCGCGGCGCACGTCGTCGCGCTCGGCCTCGAGCGCGCCGATCCGCTGCGCGGCGCGCGCCCGCTCCTCCTCCGCCCGCGCCTTCGCCTCGGCGAGGCCGACCTCGAGCGACGCCGCCCGGGCGGTCGCCTCGTCGAGCGACGCGGAGAGCCGCGCCTCCCGCTCCCGCGCCTCGCCCTCCGCGCGCGCGTGCGCGTCGGCTGCCGCGGCGAGCTCGCCCCGGAGCGTCGCCTCGCGCTCGGCCAGCTCGGCGGCGCCGGCCTCCACGTCGCCCTCCAGCGCGCCGATCTGCTCCAGGTGGTCGTGCAGCTCGCGCGTGAGGTCCTCCTCGCGCAGCCGCGCCGCGTCGCGGAAGGCGCGGTACTCCTCGTCGAGGAGGCCGAGCCGCCCCTCGCGCTCGGCGATGGCCTGCTCGCGCTCCTCGATGCGATCCTGGAACGCGCGCGCCGCCTCCTCCGACGTCTCGCGAGCGACGGCGAGCTGCCGCTCGCCCTCTGCGACCTCGCCCTCCAGCGCGCGGATGCGCTCGTCGCGCGCCGCCTCCGCGGCCGCGCCACGGGCGCGCTCCGCCTCGAGCGCGGCGGCCAGGGCGGCGCCCTTCTCCTCGGCGTCGGCGCGACGCGCCTCGAGGTCCGTGGCGCGGGCCGCGGCCTCCTCGCGCAGCGCGGTGAGCTCGGATTCGAGCGCGCGCCGTCCGGCGGCGGCCTCCTCGAGCCGCGCATCGTGCCGCCGCTCGGCCTCCTCCGCCTCCTCGCGCGCGAGCGCGAGCGCGCGCTCGACGGCGCCGAGGTCGGCCTCGCGTCCCGCGATGATCTCCTGCAGCTCGGCCTCGCGCTCCTCGAAGGACGCCGCCTCGGCGGCGATGCGGCGCTCGAGGCGCCCGATCTCGTCGGCCGCGCCGTCGAGCGCGAGCTTGCGCTTCGCGAGGTCGTCGTCGCGCAGCCGCACCTCGCGCCCGAGCTCGTGGATCTGCCGCTCCTTCGAGGCGACGACCTCGATGAGCTCCTTCTCCTGCCCGAACTTGTCGAGGAGCAGCCCCTCGATCGAGGCGCCGTGCTCGCGCTCCTTCTCGAGGAAGACGTCGCGCGCCTCGGCGAGGCGGCGCAGGAGGTCCTCCTTCTCCATGCGGAGGCCCTGCAGCTCGACCTCCTTCTCGTGGAGGCGGTCGTCGACCTGCGACAGCTCGCGCTCTCGCGCCTCCCACACCTCGGAGAGGCGCGCGATCTGCGCCTCGCGGGCGCGGAGGTCGTCGCGCAGCACCTCGACCTTGCCCTCCGGCGTCGCGAGCTGGGCGCGCGTCGCCGCCGGCCGCGGGCGCCGCGACTCGGCGAGGAGGTCGCGCTTCCGCTCCGCGATGGAGGAGAAGACGCGATCGAGGAACATCCGGTCCTCGTCGGTGATCGCGCTGCGGTGCGGCCGCCGCGGCACCGGCGGCGGCGTGGCGGAAGGAAGCGGCGGCGACGCATCGGGGGCTTCGTCCTCGACGTCCTCGATGAGGTCGTCGGCGAGGATGGCGTCGTCCGCCGACTCGAGCGGCTCCGCCATGACGAGGAGGTTGTGCGCGAGCTGGGTGAGCGCGTCGGTGTCGAGCGGCATCCCCAGGTAGCCGTTCGCCGCGACCGGGGTGCGCGCGTGCTCGGTGAGCGCCTCGTGCGAGGCGTCGGAGCTGAACAGGATGATGGGCAGCTCGGCCGAGTTCCGCTCCTTACGGAGCCTCGCGCAGAGCGAGAACCCGGACAGGTCGGGCAGCTCGGCCCGGACGAGGACGAGGTCGGGGCGGCGCGCCCCGATCTCGCGCTCGGCGTCGGCCGCGCTCGCGGCGACGGCCGTGTTGAGGCCGTCACCCCGGAAAAGGGACGCGAGCGACAGCGCGAACGCGTTGTCGGGTTCGACGATGAGGACGCGCTTCGAATCCATTGAGTTGGGTGCCTCGCTCCGCGAGTCTATCCCCGGCTCCGGGCGCAATCTAGGCACCACTGCCCCGGCCGACCGCCGCGCCGGGTGCGCGCCCGGTAGGGGCGAGGGCGACACGCACGCACGGTCCCGTCCGGGGCGGAGCGTCCCGCCCGCGGCTTGTGAGCGCCGGCGCGGGGACCGAACGTCATGGAGTGAGGGCGCTGCTCAGCTGGAGTGACGCTCGCGATGGGGGGTCTCGGGGGGAGAGTTTCTCCCCCCGGATTGAGGCGCCGCCAGGCGCCGGATCTCTTCATGGCGGCGGAAATGACGCTGCGGATCGATGCAACGGGGCGCCGCCATGAGGGCGGGGCGGGGTGGTTTCCGGGGGTGCGCTGCGGCGGCGATCGCGGTCGCGGTGCTCGGCGCCGGCGAGGCGCGCGCCGACGGGGTGCGCCGGCGGGGCGACCTCGCGGCGGCGGCGCGCTGCGTGAGCGAGTACCTCGAGGCGATCTCGGCGGCGGCGCCCCCTCGGGCGCGCCCGAGGGCCAGGGCCGCCGCGGCCGAGGAGGCCGGACGCTGGGATCGGGCCCGCGCTCGGCTCGCCCCGGCGGCGCTCGCCGCGCCCGACCCCGCCGCTCCGCTCGCGCCGTGGAAGGCGTTCGCCCGGGGCGGCGCCTTCCTCGGGTACGAGCTGCTCGCGGTGAGGCGCGCGCCGCGGGGCGCCGCCGTGATCGTCGCGCGCGAACGGCTGGCGGCGTCGCCCGCCGACGACGCGACCGAGCGTCGCTGCGCGTACCTCGTCGCACCCGTCGCCGGCGTGTGGCGCATCGCGGACGCGCGCTGCGGTCCACTCCTCCGTCCGCCCTGAGCGGTTTCAGGCGCCGCTGGCCGCGGTCACGATGTCGCGGAGCTTGGGGCGCGCCTTCTCCACGTCCGCCTCGTACTTGAGGACGAGATCGAGCGTCTCCGAGACGAGCTTCTCCTCGAGCACGCCCGCGCCGAGCAGCGCCAGCGCGCGCACCCAGTCGAGCGTCTCCGAGATCGACGGCGCCTTGCGGAGGTCGAGCGACCGCAGGCGCGCGATCGCGGCGACGGCCTGGCGCGCGAGGGCCTCCGGCACCTCCGGCGCCCGCGCGCGCACGATGGCCAGCTCGCGCTCCTGAGACGGGTAGTCGATGTGGAGATGCAGGCAGCGGCGGCGGAGCGCGTCGGAGAGGTCGCGGGCGGCGTTGGAGGTGAGGACGACGCGCGGCGGCTGGACGGCGCGGAACGTGCCGAGCTCGGGGATCGTCACGGCGTAGTCGGCGAGCACCTCGAGCAGGAACGCCTCGAGCTCGGGGTCGGCCTTGTCGATCTCGTCCACGAGCAGGAGCGCCGGCGCGGTGCTCGTCACCGCCTGGAGGATGGGCCGGGGCAGGAGGAAGCGCGCGCTGAAGAAGACGCTCGCCTCGGCGGCGACGCGGTCGGCGGCCTCGCTCAGCGTGCCGGCCGAGCCGAGCGTCTCGCCGATGCGATCGCGGAGGAGCTGGGTGTAGAGGAGCTGCTTCGCGTACTCCCATTCGTAGAGCGCCTTCGCCTCGTCGAGGCCCTCGTAGCACTGGAGGCGGATGAGGACGCGCCCCGTCGCCGCGGCGAACGCGCGCGCCAGCTCGGTCTTGCCGACCCCGGCGGGCCCCTCGACCAGGATCGGCTTCTCGAGGCGGTCCGCGAGGAAGACCGCCGTGGCGATCTCGCGGGAAGGCAGGTACCCCGTCTGGGCGAGCCGCGCCGACGTCTCGTCGACGTTCACGAACATGCGCGACTCATAACCACCTCGTGCCCGCGAAGTCGGCGAGGGACGTGTGCGACCGTACAACGCGTCCGTGGAATATGGGGCACCCGGCTGGGGTCACACCAGACCCGTGTCTTCGATTTGACCCAGGTTTTACAGCCTCGTCACGGAAGGGAGATCCGTAACCCACCGTGATCGCTCGAGCGCGCGATCGGCCGTGCAGCGGCACGAAGCTTGTAGAGAGATACGAGCGAGTCCACACCGGAGGCCGTCCAAGGTCACCCGCCTCGAAGTTCCAGCCTAAGACTCAGGAGCGGGCGCCAACTCTCAAGTCTCTTCCAAGTCGATTCGTGGACGGACGATCGACTCCCCCCACCGCCGCGACGCCCCACGGGGCAGACGGCGGAGTCCACCGGGCGCCAACGCCCAAAGCTGATGAGGCCGCTTCCTGCGGCCTCTCGCTTTTTGAGGGGGCGACTTCGTCGCCTCCTCAAAAAGCGAACGTTGCCACGGGGCGTGCCGCCCCGCCCCGCCGGCGAAGCCGGCGGGGT
>JBJMQK010000388.1:0-3853 GCA_045802735.1 Anaeromyxobacteraceae bacterium
CGCGACGCCGGGGGCACAGCCTGCTGCGCCCTCCGCGCCGCCCGCGGCCGCTCCGACTGCCCAGCCCTCCGCGCCTTCTCCCGCGCCGTCGCCCCGGCCCGGGACCACGCAGCCCGCTCCCCAGTACCGCCCAGGCATGACCTCTCAGCCGCAGCGCCCCGGCGCTCCGCAGCAGGCCCCCGCGCCGATGGCGGCGTCCGCCACCGCTCCCAAGCCGCCGGCGGCGCCCGCGGTCGATCCGCGCACGCTCCGGCCCACGTCCACGCAGGCGGTCGTCATCTCCCGCCCGACGACGCCGGTGCGCCGCGTGACGCCGCCGACCACCTCGCGCTCCGCGTACCCGGTCGCTCCGGGCCCGCGCGCGCTCGGCCCGGTGCGTGAGCTCAAGGTCGTCCCCGGGATGCTCGGGCGCGAGCGCGAGTTCATCGACGTCTCGAAGGACAAGAACAAGCGCGGCCGCGGCACCGGCCGCCCCGCCGACGAGGCTGTGAAGTCCCTCACCGGCAAGGAGCTGCTCCAGGCCGCGATGGGCGATCGCGCGTACATCCCGATCCGCGGCAAGAAGAAGCGGCCCACCAAGAAGGGGGCGAAGACGCAGATCACCGTCAAGGCCGAGCACAAGAAGATCATCCGCGTCGAGGAGTCGATCTCGGTCTCCGAGCTCTCCCAGCTCATGGGCGTCAAGGCGGCCGACCTCATCAGGAAGCTGATGCAGGGCGGCAAGATGGCGACGATCAACCAGCTCATCGACGCCGACACGGCCGCGTTCCTCGCGACGGAGTTCGGCTACACGGTCGAGAAGAAGGGCTTCGAGGTCGAGGAGTACATCCCCGAGGTGGAGGAGGACGAGTCGAAGCTCGCGCTCCGTCCGCCGGTCGTCACCGTGATGGGCCACGTCGACCACGGCAAGACGTCGCTCCTCGACGCGATCCGCGCCGCCGACGTCGCCGCCGACGAGGCGGGCGGCATCACGCAGCACATCGGCGCCTACTCGGTGAACACGCCGCAGGGCTACATCACGTTCCTCGACACGCCGGGCCACGAGGCGTTCACGGCGATGCGCCAGCGCGGCGCACAGGTGACCGACCTCGTCGTGCTCGTGGTCGCCGCCGACGACGGCGTCATGCCGCAGACGATCGAGTCGATCAAGCAGGCGAAGGCCGCCGGGGTCACGATCCTCGTCGCCATCAACAAGATCGACAAGCCGGGCGCGACGCCCGAGCGCGTGATGCAGCAGCTCACCGAGTACGAGCTCGTGGCCGAGCAGTGGGGCGGCACGACCATCATGCAGCCCGTCTCGGCGCGCACGAAGCAGGGCGTGAAGGAGCTCCTCGAGTACATCGCGCTGCAGTCGGAGGTGCTCGAGCTCAAGGCCAACCCGGACAAGCTCGCGAAGGGCGTCGTCATCGAGGCCAAGCTCGAGAAGGGCCGCGGCCCGGTCGCGACGGTGCTCGTCCAGGAGGGCACGCTCCGCGTCGGCGACGCGATCGTGACGGGCGCCGAGTACGGGCGCGTCCGCGCGATGATGAACGAGCGCGGCGAGCAGGTCGACGACGTCGGGCCGGGCTTCCCGGTCGAGGTGCTCGGCCTCTCGGGCGTCCCCACCGCCGGCGACGAGTTCGACGTCGTCGAGGACGAGCGCTCGGCGAAGGAGGTCGCGCAGCACCGCGCGCAGAAGGCGCGCCAGAAGGAGCTCGGCAACGTCAAGAAGGCGACGCTCGAGGACCTCTTCGCGAAGGCCAAGACCGGCGGCGCGAAGGAGCTCAACGTCGTCATCAAGGCCGACGTGCAGGGCTCGGCCGAGGCCGTCCGCCAGGCGTTCGAGAAGGCCGCGACCAAGAAGGTCGGGGTGAAGGTGCTCGAGTCGGGCGTCGGCGTCATCACCGAGTCCGACGTGCTCACCGCGGCCGCCGGCAAGGCGGTCATCATCGGGTTCAACACCAAGCCCGAGACCAAGGTCGAGCAGATCGCGAGCCAGCAGGGCGTCAAGATCCGCCAGTTCAACATCATCTACGAGGCGGTCGACGCGCTGCGCGAGGAGATGGCGAACCTCCTCGACCCGATCATCAAGGAGAAGCCGCTCGGCAAGGCCGAGGTGCGCCAGATCTTTACGCTGCCGAAGAAGTCGACCCTCATCGCCGGCTCGGCCATCACCGAGGGCCTCGTGCGCCGAGGCTCGATGGTGCGCGTCGTGCGCGACCGCAAGGTCGTGTACACCGGCAAGATCGCGTCGCTCCGCCGGATCAAGGACGACGTCCGCGAGGTCAACGCGCCGCTCGAGTGCGGCATCGGCCTCGAGTTCACCGAGGTGAAGGTCGGCGACGTGATCGACGCGTACGAGCTCGAGGAGATCCGCCCCTCGCTCGACTAGCGGGAGGCGCGACGAGGCGGGGCCATGTTCGTGGGCGTGCTCCGCCTCACGTTGCACCTGCCCGATCCCGGGTCGCTCAAGTCGAAGCGGCACGTGCTGCGCTCGGCCATCGACCGGGTGAAGGCGAAGTTCAACGTCTCGATCGCCGAGGTGGCGGACAACGACCTGTGGCAGCGGAGCGTGGTCGGCGTCTCGGCGGTCGGGAACGATCACTCCTTCGTGAACGAGACGCTCGACAAGGTGACGGACTTCGTCGCCTCGGTGCACGGCGGGCAGCTCCAGATCGTCGACCGCAGCCTCTCCATCGAGAGCTTCGGCGACGGCGCGGGGCTCGCCGAGGGGACGCGCACGCTGGGCGACACGGGGTGGGGGGAGGAGGACGGCGATGGCGACGCATGAGCGGCCGGCGCGGGTGGCGCACGAGTTCCAGCGCGAGCTCGGCGAGGTGCTGGCGCGCGGCCTCAAGGACCCGCGTGTCAGCGGCTTCATCACGGTGACGGGCGCCAAGATGTCGCCCGATCTCAAGGAGGTCACGGTCTACGTCTCCGTCCACGGCGACGAGAAAACGCGCGACTCGACGATGGAGGGCCTGCGCGCCGCCGCCGGGTACCTGCAGCGCGAGGTGGGCCGCAACCTGCGGCTGCGCCACACGCCGCACCTCGTCTTCGCCTACGACCCGTCGGTCGCGGAGGGCGACAAGATCGAGCGGCTGCTGAAGTCGGTGAAGCCGCCGCCGCCTCCGAAGCCGCCCGAGGCCGAGGAGCAGGAGGGCGACGGGTGACGCTCTCGGGCGTCCTCGTCGTCGACAAGCCCCAGGGCCCCACCTCGTTCGACGTCGTGGCGCGCGTGAAGCGCGCGCTCCGCGCGAAGACGGCCGGGCACACCGGCACGCTCGATCCGGCGGCGACGGGCGTCCTCGCGGTCTGCGTGGGCGACGGGGTGAAGCTGCAGCGCTTTCTCACCGAAGGTGACAAGGCCTACCTCGCGACGATCGGCTTCGGCGCGGCGACGGACACCGAGGATCGCGAGGGCGCCGTCGTCGCCCGCGGCGATCCCGGCGCGATCACCCTCGAGGCGCTGACCGCCGCGCTCCCGCGCTTCCTCGGCGAGATCGACCAGATCCCGCCGATGTTCTCCGCCGTGCGCGTCGGCGGGCGGCGGCTGCACGAGGCGGCCCGGGCGGGCGAGGAGGTGGCCCGGGCGCCGCGGCGCGTCCGCGTGGACGCGCTGGAGGTCGTCGCGCTCGCGGCGCCCGAGGACGGGCTCGCGCTCGCCCAGGTGGCGGTCCGCTGCGGGAAGGGCACCTACGTCCGGACGCTCGCCGCCGACCTCGGCCGAGCGCTGGGCGTGCCCGCGCACCTCGCGGCGCTGCGGCGCACCGAGGCGGGGCCCTTCACGCTCGCGGAGGCGCTCACCCTCGACGAGGCCGAGCGGCTCGCCGCGCGCGATCCGGCGGCGCTCGCCGCGCGCCTCCTGCCGCTC
>JBJMQK010000390.1:0-2758 GCA_045802735.1 Anaeromyxobacteraceae bacterium
CGACGGAAGGGGCCTGCGCGGTGGCGGCGGTCGCCGCCGCATGGCTCGCGCTGCGCGGGGGAACGAGCGCGCTCGGGCGGCGCGCGGTCGCGGCCGGTGCGGCGGCCGGGGCGCTGGGCGGCGCGGCGGCCCTCGAGCTCACCTGCGCCGCCCACGCAGCGCTCCCGCACCTCGTCGTCTTCCACGTGGGCGGCGTCGCGGTGGCCGCGGCGACCGCGGCCGTGATCTACACGCTCCGGGAGCGGCGTGGCTGAAGGGCGCGCTGCGCCTCACACCCCGGCGAACCACTCGTAGCCCTTCTCCTCCCAGTAGCCGCCGGTGCGGGTGGGGAGGAAGGCGACGTCGGTCACGTACTTCACCATCTTGTAGCCGAGCTTCACCGAGCCGTAGAGGCGAACCGGCGCCCCGTGGTCGGGCTCGAGCGGCTCGCCGTTCATGCCGAGCGCGAGGATCGTCTGCGGGTGGAGCGCGCTCTCGAGGTCCCACGACGACCAGTACCCCGAGTCGAACGAGCGGAACTCGACGTAGCGCGCGCGGGGATCGACGCCGGCGAGGCGCGCGATCTCGGAGAGCCGCGGCCCGTGCCACGCGGCCACGGCGGCCCAGCCCTCGACGCAGTGGTGCCGCACGCGGGTCCGCGTCTGCGGCAGGCGCTCGAGGTCGTCGAGCGAGAGCGTCAGCGGGCGCGCGACGAGGCCGCGCACCGAGAGCGCCCACCCCGCCGGCGCGACCGGCACCTCGCGCGAGATCTTGTACGCCGGGAAGTCGTCGGGGTCGCTCTCCTCGTCCTCGGACAGCTCCGGCGCGAGCCGCGTCGGGTCGAACAGCGCGCGCTGGAGGCGGTCGTTCACGCGCTCCATCGCGCCGAGGAACCCCGCGTGCGGGCGAGTCCCGTCACAGGCGAGGCCGCCGAGCGCGAGGAGCCCTCCGGCGCGCACGCCGCTCGCGATGAAGCGCCGCCGCGTCGTGCCGCTCATGTCGAGGCCTCCTCCGCCCGCTCGTCGCGGCCGAGGGTCATGTCGGCGAGCGTCCGCGGGTGCAGCAGCACCTGCACGACGTGCACGACGGTGAAGAGGGCGAGGCCGGCGAGGACGAGCAGGTGGATCGCCCGCGCGACGTCGTAGCCGCCGAGGAGCGCCGTCAGCCGCGGCAGCTGGACCGGCTTGTACATCGCGAATCCGGAGAGGACGACGAGCGGCGCGGTCGCGAGCACGCCGGTGTAGGTGAGGCGCTGCATGCCGTTGTACAGGCCGACGGACGCCGGCGGCTCCCTGCGGATCCGGAGGTCGTGCAGGACGGTCTCGACGGCGTTTCGGGCGTCGCGCCGCGGGAAGAACAGGCGGCGCCGCCACTCGCCGCTCGCGAACAGGTACGCGGTGTAGAGCACCGCGTTCGCGACGAAGAGCCAGGCGAAGGCGAAGTGCCACCCGCGCGCTCCCGCGAGCCCGGCGCCGATCGTGAGGGCCGCGGGCGGCGGCGTGCCTTGCAAGGGATACCAGGCGTACTCCTCGCCGCGCCCGCCGAGGAACGGATAGGCGACGAGGATGCGGAGCCCGCTCCCGGCCATGATCGTGAACACGATGAGGTTCGCCCAGTGCGTGAGGCGGACGAGCCGGGGCTGCGCTGCGCGGGCCATGTCGGTCCTCCGTTGCGGTTGGTACAGGCGAGCCCGGAGTTCGTTACGGCACCTCGATGGGGTGCGATGCGGGGGCGCGATGCGCGCGTGACCTCGTTCCCGCCGTGACCTCTACGCGCCGCCGGCGAGGCGGTGCGCGAACATCCGCTGCCGGTGGCTCGAGCGATCGAGCGCGAGGAAGAGGTGGCCGCGGAAGACCATCGCCACGTGGAGCGCGGCGCCGGAGAGGAGCGGCCCGACGACCGGCGCCTGCACCACCAGCGCGATCGCGCCGAGCACCACGAGCAGGGGCGCGTTCGCGGCGAACCAGGGGATCCACTGCGCCTTGAGGAACTCCCAGCTCGCGACGATCGTCTGCATCCCGCCGTGCGTCGCGCGGAGGTACAGCACCTCGGGGACGGCGTTCAGCGCGACGAGCGCGACGAGCCACACGGCGTAGAGGAGCGCGGCGCCGCTCGGGTTCCCGGCGGTGACGAGGCCGAGCACCAGCGAGGCGATCCAGACGACGAAGAAGACGTTCACGACGGGCCAGAAGTACGTCCCGAAGCTCTGCTGCAGCGTGCGCCCGGAGACGCGCCCGCCCTGCACCTGCTCGCCGAGGAAGTGCAGGTAGGAGCTGAACAGCGCGGCCGTCGCGAGCGTCACGACGATGCCGCCGAACGGGCCGAGGGCGTACGCGAGGCGCCCGGCCCACTCGCGGCCGACGAGGACCACGCCGGGGAGGAGCAGCGTCCACGGGCTCCTCGCGATCGCGGCGAACGCCTTGCGCGCGCACCCGGCATAGAGCTGGAGGTAGACGGTGACCGCCTTCATGCCGCCGTTCTACTCGCTCCGGGCGCGCGCGGCGCGAAAACCGACGTGCGCCGCGTGGCTCCGCGACCCGGCACGCGGGTGTTCGACGCCGCCGAGCTGGCGGCCCTCGAGACGGATCCGAGCGCTTCCGTTGTCCGCGGAAGCGCGCTGCGTTAGACCGCCTCCGATCGTTGCGACGAGGAGGGGATTCCCATGGAACTGAGCGCGCGCAATCAGCTGTCCGGCACCGTCAAGAACGTGAAGGTCGGGGCCGTCATGGCCGAGGTCGTCATCGACGTCGGCGGCAAGGAGATCGTCTCCGAGATCAGC
>JBJMQK010000399.1:0-7463 GCA_045802735.1 Anaeromyxobacteraceae bacterium
GCGAGGGCGCACACGCCGAACGTCGCGGCGGCCACCACCGCGGCGATGTCGTTGAAGGTCTTCGTGAACGTGTCGTTCGTGAACAGCTCGAAGTCGTTCTCGGCGCCCTCCGGCACGCCGCGCAGGCGCCGCAGCGTCGTCGTCACCTCGTCGATGGCGAGCGGCAGGTCCTCGCCGCTCGTCGCGGCGATGCCGTAGGCGTGCGTCTGCACCTTGCCCGTCGCGGCGTAGTACGCCTCGATGGGCACGACCGCGTAGGCGTCCTTCGACTGGCCGAGGATGGAGCCCTGCCGCTCGGCGATGCCGATGACGGTGAAGGCGTCGTTGCGGAGGCGCACCTCCTGCCCGAGCGCGTCGCCGCGCGGGAAGAGCACGTCGGCGACGTCGGCGCCGACGAACATGACGCGGCGCCCGAGCGCGAGGTCGACGTCCGAGAGGAAGCGCCCGCTCGCCACCGTGACGCCGTTCGCCTGCTCGTACCCGGGCGTACCCCCGGTCACGTCGATGTTCGGGCGCGTCGAGCGCTCGCGCGTCCAGAGGCGCTCCGTCGCCCGCGGGTGGTAGGCCTCGATGGAGACGTAGGCCACGTGCGGCAGCGTCTTCAGCGCCTCGCCCATCTCGCGGGTGAGGAACTTCCGCCGCAGGATCTTCGCGCGGTCGGTCTCGGGGGTCCCGAGGACCGGCCAGCGCTGCACGTGGAACGCCGCCGACCCCAGCATCGAGAACTGCGTGTTCGCCGCGATGCGCAGGCCCTCGGTGAAGGACATCATCGCGACGACCGTCGCCCCGCCGATGACGATGCCGAGGAGCGTGAGCGCCGAGCGCAGCGGGTTCGCCCGCAAGGTCGCGAGCGCCATCGCGATCGTGTCGACGAGCGCGGTCATTCGTAGCGCAGCGCCTCCACCGGATCGAGGTTCGCCGCGCGCCACGCCGGCCAGGAGCCGAAGACGAGCCCGACCGCGGCGGAGAAGCCGAGCCCGAGCGCGACGGCCGAGGGCGTCACCGCCGCGGCGAGCGGCGAGACGAGCGCGATGAGCTGGGCGACCGCGAGCCCGAGCGCCGTCCCGATCGCGCCGCCGAGCGCCGCGACGACCGACGCCTCGATCATGAACTGCAGGAGGATGGTGCGGCGCCTCGCGCCGAGCGCGCGCCGCACGCCGATCTCGCGCGTCCGCTCGCGCACCGAGACGAGCATGATGTTCATGATCCCGATGCCGCCGACGACGAGCGTGATGAAACCGACGCCGAGCGCGACGCCGTAGAGCGCGCCGGTGAGCCCGCGGTAGATGCGGAGGAACTGCTCCTGGCGGTTGAGCGTGAAGTCGTCGTCCTTCTCCGGCGGGACGGCGCGGGCGCGGCGCAGGATGGCGGTGAGCTCGTCCTCGAGCGCCGGGATCTTCCCGGGCAGGGTGGCGACGGCGACGGTGATGCTGCGCTTCGCGCCGAACGTCCGCTGGAAGACGGGGAAGGGGATGTGCACCACGTTGTCGAGCGCGAGCCCGAGGAACTGGCCGCGCCGCGCGATGGTGCCCACGACGGTGAACGGGCGCCCGGCGACGAGCACCCGCTGACCGAGCGTGGACGCCGCGGTGGCGCCGGGGAAGAGGCGGTCGAGCAGGTCGGCGCCGAGCACCGCCACCGGGCGCGAGAGCTCGAGGTCGCTCGGGGCGAGGAAGCGCCCCGCCTCGACGTTGCCGCCGCCGGTGTCGAGGTACTCCGAGTTCGTGCCGTTCACCTGCACGTTCGTCGCCTCGCGCTCGCGGAAGGACACCGCCGCGCGCACGCCGAACTGCGTCACCGGCGCGATGGCGGTCGCGAGCCGCGACTCCTTGCGGATGGCGTCGAGCTCCCGCAGCCCGATGGGCTTCCGGTTCCGGTACATCCACCAGTCGTCGGAGAGCTGGAGCCACTTCCACTTGTCGACGTAGAGCGTGTGCGTGCCGAAGCTCGCGATCTGCGCCTCGAAGCTCCTGTCGAGGCCCTGCACGATCGCGACGATGGCGATGACGGTCGTGACGCCGATGACCATCCCGAGCGTCGTGAGCGTGCTGCGCAGCCGGTGCGCGACGAGCGTGCCGAGCGCGATGCGCACGCCCTCGCCCGCCTCGGCGAGGAGCCGCGTCGAGCCCCGCCTCACGCGCCCACCACCTGCGTCGCCCCGAGAACCGCGATCTCGCGCCCAGGACCGTCCGCCACCACCCGCCCGTCGGAGAGCCGGATCGCGCGCGGGCAGCGCGCCGCGAGCCGCGGCTCGTGCGTCACGAGCAGGAGGGTGTGGCCGCGGGCGTGCAGCTCGGCGAAGAGCCGCATGATGTCCTCGCCCGTCACGCTGTCGAGGTTCCCCGTCGGCTCGTCGGCGAGCAGGAGCGACGGATCGCCGACGAGCGCGCGCGCGATCGCGACGCGCTGGCGCTGGCCGCCCGACAGCTCGTTCGGGCGGTGGTGCATCCGGCTCTGGAGCCCGACCGAGACGAGCGCCGCCTCGGCGCGCTCGCGTCGCTCCCAGCGCGGCACGCCGCGGTAGATGAGCGGCAGCTCGACGTTGGCGAGCGCCGTGGCGCGCGGCAGGAGCTGGAACGTCTGGAAGACGAAGCCGATCTCCTTGTTGCGGAGGTCGGCGAGCGCGTCGTCGGAGAGCCCGGCCACGTCGGCGCCGTTGATGGCGTAGCGGCCCGACGTCGGCGTGTCGAGGCAGCCGAGGATGTTCATGAGCGTCGACTTGCCCGACCCCGACTGCCCCACGACGGCGAGGTACTCGCCGCGCGCGACGTCGAAGGTGACGCCGTCGAGCGCGCGCACCTCCTCGCCGCCCACCGTGTAGTGGCGCGTGACGTCCGCGACGGCGAGGAGCGGGGTCACGGCTTCTTCTCCCCGGCGCCCTCCTTCGCCTCCGTGACGCGCTTGCCGTCCTTGAGCTCGCGCGAGAGCACGCGGTAGGGGCCCTCGACGAGCGTCTCGCCCTCCTGCAGGCCGGCGGTCACCTCGATCTCGCTCTCGCTCGCGAGCCCGGTCTCGACCGGGCGCGCCTTCGCCAAGCCGCCCTCGACGACGAACACGATCTTCCTCGTCGCCTCGCGCTTCTCCTTCACGTTCCGCGGGCGGGGCGCGGGGGCGACGCCGGCGGCGGGCGGCGGCGCGGCGGCGCCCTTCCCCTCGAGGTCGCGCTGCGTCCGGACCGTCACCGCCTGGATCGGCACGACCACCGCGTCCTGGTGCGTGTCGGTCGAGATCGTCGCCTGGCCGCTCATGCCCGGCAGGACGCCCAGGACCTCGCCGCCGAGCGCGAGCCGCACCGGGAACGTCGTCACCTCCGCCTCGGTGCCGGGGTTCTTCACGTTGGCGTTCCGCGCCACCTCGATGACCGTGGCCGGGAACTTCCGGTCGGGGAAGGCGTCGATCTCCACCTCCGCCTTGTCGCCATCGTGGATGAAGACGACCTCGTGCTCGCCCACCTCCACCTTCGCCTCCATCGCCGCGAGCGTGCCGATGGTGACGATCGGGTCCTCGTTGAAGTCCGAGCCGCGGACGCGCTCCCCCACCTGCTTGTGCCGCGCGATGACGACGCCGTCGATGGGGGCGAGGATCGTCGTGAACGCGAGGAGCTGCCGCGCCTCGGCGAGCGAGGCGTCGGCCTGCGCGATGCGCTCCTGCGCCGCGTTCGCCTTCGCCTCCTCGGTGCGGAGGTCCGACAGCGCCCGATCGACCTCGGCCTGGCTGGCGTTGCCGCCGGCGAGGAGCCGCCGCGTGCGCTCGAGGTCGCTCCCGAGCCTCCCGATGATCACCCGCTCCGCGGCGAGGTCGGCCGAGGCGCTCGCGCGGAGCGCCTCCTGCTGCCGGACCTGCGCGCCGTAGCGGCGCGCGTCGATGCGGGCGATGAGCTGCCCCTTCCTCACGCGGTCGCCCTCCTCGACCGTGAGCTGCAGGAGATCGCCGGACAGGTTCGACGAGACCTTCACGGTGGTCGCCGCCTGGAGCGTCCCGGCGGCGGTCACCTTGCGGGTGATGGGGCCGCGCCGCGCCGTGGCGAGCTGCACCGGGACGGGCGGCTCGGGCCTCGGGCGGAGCGACGCCGCGACGAGCGCGACCACCGCGAGGAGGAAGAGCGCCACCGCGATGCGCCGGGGCCAGGAGAGCGGGGGCCGGCGACGCGGCGCGCGCGCCGGCGCCACGGCGGGGGTCGCCTTCGGGGGCGCTTCCGGGACGGCGGAGGGGCGTGCGGGTTCCATGGTTCTCCGTCCGTTCACATGCGCCCGCCGACGGCGCGGCGCAGGTCGGCGCGCGCGACGGCGTGGTCGACGCGGGCCTCGACGAGCTGGAGCTGCGCCTGCGTGAGCTTCAGGTTCGCGTCGCGCACCTCGAGCTGGCTCGCGGCGCCGGCGAGGAGGCGCTCGCGCGCGAGCGACACGCCCTGCTCGGCGATCCCGAGGTTGTCGGAAGCGATCGACGCGGCGCGGGCGAGCGCGATGACGTTCGCGCGGGCGCGCGCGATCTCCGCCGCCACCTGCTGCCCGGCCTGCGCCGCCTGCACGCGCGCGCGGCGGGTGGCGAGCGCGGCGCGCTGCACGTCGGCGGCGGTCTGCCTCCCGTTGAAGAGGTTCCACTGCACGACCACGCCGGCGTTCGCGACGTACTGGCGCGAGGGGTCACCGTAGACGCCGTCGTGCCCGGAGAAGGTCGGGCCCTGCCGGTTGTAGCTCGCCTGCGCCGAGACGACGGGCGAGTAGGCGCCGCGCGCCACGTCCTCGCCGATCTCGGAGGCGCGCACGGCCTCGCCCTGCGACGCGAGGAGCGGGCGCTCGCGCCGTGCGACGGCCACGAGCGCCGCGACGTCGGGCGGCTCCTCCTCGGCGGGGCGCGCGGCGCCGCCGAGCTCCGACGGCGGGACGGCGGTGAAGGGCTCCGCGAGATCGCGCCCGATCGCCTGGGCCAGGTCGGCCTGCGTCTGCGCGACGCGCGCGCGCTGCTGCTCCACCGAGACCCGATCGTTCCCGAGGTTCCCGCGGGCGGTGAGCACGTCGGCGCGGCTGCCGCGCCCCGCCTCGAAGAGCGCCTCGGCGCGCCGGACGATCTCGGCCGAGCGCGACACCGTCTCCTCGAGGACGCGCAGGCTCTCGGCCGCCTTCACCACCTCGTAGAAGCGGCGCGTGACCTCGAACGCCACGGTGAGCGTCGCCTCGTCGAGCGAGCGCTCCGCGCCGCGCACCGCGGCCTCGGCGCGGCGGATCGTCCGCCAGCTGCGGCCGCCGTCGAAGATGGGGAGCTGCAGCGTGAGCCCGAGGCTGTAGTCGGGGTTGTCGGTGGGCGGGATCGCGACGACGCGCTGCTCGAAGACGGGCTGCCCCGTCGTCGGGTCGATGCTCGTCGGGAACGCCGCGACGGTGCTGCGCGCGCCGACGAAGTCGTGGCCGAACCCGGCGGAGAGGTCGAGGCGCGGCAGCACGCCGGCGTACGACCCGTACACGTCGGCGGCAGCGGCGAGCGCCTGCGTGCGCGCGAGCTCGACGTCGCCGCTCGCGCGCGCGGCCTGGGCGAGGGCGTCGTCGAGCGTGAGCGCGGGGGGCAGGGCGGCGCCGGCGGCGAGCGCGAGCGAGAGGGCGGCGAGCATGGCGGTGGCCCTACGGCACCGCGGCGAGGCCGGGCAGCGCCACGTGCCGGACGAGCACGTACGACGCGAAGAGGACGAGCACGACCGCGAGGGCGCGGCCGCGCGCCGTGCCCGTGGCGTGCGCCATGCCGAGCGCGACGAGGACGACCGCCCAGGCGGAGAAGAGGTCGAGCGACGACGCGGCGGCGGCGAGCCGCGGCGGCGCCGTCGCAGGCAGGAGCGCGGCGGCGGACGACGGGAGCGCGCGCTCGATCGCGTCGGGGGTCACGCCGCGCATCGACAGCACCGCCGGGAGGCTGAGCAGCGCACGGAGCGCGAGCGGCAGGGACCCCCACGCCACGACGGCGAGCGTCGCCCCGAAGGGCGCCGGGGTCGCGAGGAGCGCGAACGCGGCGAAGAGCGCCGCAGCCACGCCGAGCGCGCGCAGCGCGGGGCCGAGGAGCCCGTCGGCGTAGGCGCCGATGCGCCCGATCTTCTCGGCGCGCGCCAGCGCGACCTCGCGATCGTGCGGCGAGACGGGCTGCGGCGTCGGCGCCGCGGCGGCAGCGCTCTCGAGCGCGTCGTCCACCGCGCGCTCGAACTCGAGGCGCGGCGTCGCGACGAGCGCGAGCGCGAGTGACGCGAGCGTCGCGAGCGCGAGCGGCGCGACGAAGCTCCGCCGCTCGGCGGCGGCGGCGAGCCCGCGCGCGGGCGCGGTGAGCGTGTCGGTGAGGATCTCGGCGGTGGACATCGCGTCCGGTCCTCCTCACGCAGAGGAGGCCGAGGTATTTCATCCGCGCTCCGCCGGCTGTCAACGGCCCGCGACCCGCGGGGGGATGATCCCCCCGCGCGTACACGGTTCTTCACGATCGCGGCGGACGGTCACTTCACGAGCAGGATGGCCCGCGTGAGCCCGTTCGGCCTCGCGCGGCGCCACAGCCTCTTCGCGCCCTTGCCTCGCGCCACGTTCTCGATCGCCTCGTGCGCCGAGACGCGGCCCGGCCCGGCGAGGAGGAGGCCGACGGCGATCGCCATGAGCGCGACGTTGTACTCCATGCCGCCGTTCATGATGTTGTAGCCCTTCGGCGCGTGGACCTTGCGCACCGCCATCGCCTGCGTGACGAGCACCGCCAGCGCCGCCGGGCGCGTGGCGATGCCGAGGAGGGCCGCGACGCCGGCGAAGGTCTCCGCGACGCCGGTGGCCGTCGCCCAGAACTTTCCGGGTCTGAGCCCGAGGCCCTCGAACATCTGCCCGGTCTGCGTCGGCCCGTCGCCGCGCAGCTTCAAGGTGCCGTGATAGACCATCGCCGAGCCGAGGGCGAGCCGCCCCGGCACGAACGACGCGTCCTTCCCCCAACCATCCGCCCAGGCTGCGAGTGCCATGTTCGTCATGCCTCCGTGGCTTCACGTTCGGCACCCGCATGGTCGCCCGCAACCCGCGGGGAGGCGGGAGGGCGCTAGTGCGCGCGCTCCTCCGGCGGCTCGACGTCGCGCTGGAGCTTCGAACGGGCGATGCGGCGCGTGGCCGTCACCTCGTCCTCCGTGCGCTGGCGCCGCTTGATGAGGCCCTGCTCCTCGTCGACGAGCCAGAACGCCACGCGCAGGAACGCCGCGACGACCACGACGAGGATCGACGAGAGGAACCAGTTCGCGACGGGCGCGAGGAACCCGAGGCGTGGCGTCACCTGCAGGTAATACGCGCCCGTCATCGGCACGAGGGCGAACGCGAGCCAGTGCGAGGCGCAGTAAGGGCAGGAGACGAGGTAGCCGAACCACGTCTCCTTGCCGTGAAGGCGATCGCGCAGCGGCGCGAAGATCCGCTCCTTCGCGATGGTCTGCGCGAGCCCCATCACGACGGCCGAGACGGCGAGGAGGTGCC
>JBJMQK010000400.1:0-3835 GCA_045802735.1 Anaeromyxobacteraceae bacterium
CCCGCGGCGGCGCCCCCGCCCCCGCCCGCGGCGGCGCCGGCGGCGGCGACTCCGACCCCGGCCGCGACCCCGCGTTCCCCGTCCCCGTCGCGCGCCCCGTCCCCGCCGCGCGCCCAGGGGCCGTCGCCGCGCGCCGCTCCCGCCCCGGTCGCCACCGTCGCCGCGCCGCCCGCAGCCGTCGCCGCACCGGAAGTTGCCCCGGTGCAGGAGCGCCGCGCCGCGGCGGCGCCCCCGCCCGAGCGTCCGCCCGCGATGCCTGCCGCGCCGCCCGCCGACGACGCCCCGCCGCAGCCGGCCGCGATCCCGTCCGCGCTCCTCCAGGCCATCGTCCAGGAGCGCCGCTCCGCGATCGACGGGTGCATCGCCGAGGATCCACGGGTGGGCGGCCGCATGATGCTCGAGGTCCGCGCCCGCGCCGACGGCACGTTCGCGGCGGTCACGCCGCGGAGCGGCGGCAGCCGCGTGGTGCAGCGCTGCATCGCGAAGGTGGTGCAGGCCGGCCGGATCCCGGCGCCGGGGCGCGAGGCCGTCGGCGCGGTCGCGATCGACCTCGACTGAACGTGCGGGGGGCTCCGCGCTACTCGCCGCGGACCGGCTGGCGCAGGGTGAGGCGGAGCGACACCTCGCGGCCCGCCATCGGGAGCGCCGCGTGGCCGCCGTCGAACGGCTGGAGCACGCGGTGGCTCTGGTCGAGGAGGTTCTGCACGCCGACCGACACATCCACGCCCTGCGTCGCGACGTCGCGCCAGGTGAGCGCCGCGCCCACGAGCAGGAGCGCCGCCTCCTGCCCCAGCACCGGATTGCCCGCGCCGTCGCCGCTCGCGTACCCGTAGCGCGGGCTCATCCACACGAGCGAGCCGCCGAGGTCGAGCCCGCGGCGGAGGTGCAGGCCGCCGTGGAACGTCCCCTTGTGCGCGGGGAGCCCGAGCAGCACGTCGTCGCGCCCGGGGACCGCGTAGATGCCGATGCGGTTCAGGCCCGCGGGGGTCGAGAACGACCAGCTCACGTTGGCGAACCCCCACCGGTACTTGGCGCGGAACTGCGCCTCCGCGCCGGCGCTGCCGGTGCGGTCGCCGTTGAGGTAGCGCTCGGTGCCGGTCGCGGGATCGACGTCGTAGACGATGGGTCCGTCGATCCGGATGAAGTAGCCGTTCGCGACGAGCGCGACGTGGCCGTTGAGCTGCACGCCCGCCTCGGCCTCGACGATGTGCGTGCGCTCGGGGCGGATCCCCGGGTTGATGTTGATGTTCTCGATGCCCGGTGCGCGGAACGCCTGGCTGTAGAGCAGCTTCAGGTTCCACCGCCCGAGGATGCGCGTGAGCGCGGCGCGCGGCACGAACGAGCTGCCCACCGCCGAGTGGTGCTCCCAGCGCGCGCCGACGACGAGGTCGGCGATCGCGCTGCGGAGCGTCGCCTGCCCGTAGGCGGCGCCGGTCTCGTACTCCACCGTGCGCGCGCCGCCGAACGTGGTCTGCTGCCCGACGGGCTCGCCGTTGAGGCGCGCGTGGTCGTAGATGCCCTCCGCGCCCGCGAGCAGCTCGACGTCGCCCGACGGGCGCCACGTCGCGCCGAGCCCCGCGTCGAGCCGGCCGGCGGTCTTGTCGTAGTAGAGCGGCGAGGCGCGGTCGACCGTCTGCCACGGCGTCTGCAGCTTGTACGAGACGCGCGGCGTGACCGTGACGGTGGGTGAAGCGCGCGCGTCCCAGCGCGCGTCGAGGAAGGTGGACTCGAACCGGTTCAGGTCGGGCGTCGCGAGGACCTCGCCGTTCCCGTCGCGGGCGTGCACGCGGTAGTCGTCGTAGGCGGCGCGGAGCTTCAGGCCCCCGTACTGGAGGCCGACGTCGAGCAGGAGATCCGAGAGGCCCGAGCTGCCGCGCATCGGGAAGGTGGCGCCGAGGAAGTCGCGGTAGTCGCCGGACGCGCTGCGGACGCTCTCGCTGTACCCGACGCTCGTCGAGGCCGCGAGGCCGGGAACGCCGCCCACCGGGCCCGCCCACGACACCGCGGCGCCGCCGCGCCCGAGCCCCTCGTCGGCGCGCGCGTACTCCGCGCTCCCGGCGAAGCCGCCGCCGTCGCGCGGCCGCCGCGTGATGATGCTCACCACCGCGAGCTCGGCGTAGCCGCCGTAGACGGCCGAGCCCGGGCCGCGGATCACCTCGACGCGCTCCACGAGGTCGATGGGCACGCGGCCGCCGAGCTGCATCGTCGAGTACAGCGTCTCGTTCAGCTCCAGCCCGTCGAGCAGGAACAGCACCTTGCCCTCGTGCCCCCACAGCCCGCGGAAGCCGACGTCGCTCACGCCCTCGACGTCGACGCCGGCGGCGAAGCCGGGCACGAGCAGCAGCAGGTCGAGGAGATCGCGGACGCCCGCCGCCTCGATCTCGTCGCGCTCGATGACCGACACCACGTTCGGCGCGTTGCGCGCGGTGAGCGGCGTGCGCGTCGCGACCTCGACCTCCTGCTCCGCGACGTCGTCCCCGTCGTCGGGCGCGCTGGCGGCGGGCGCGGGCGCTGGCGCGGCTGCGCGCAGCGGAGGCGGTGGCGGCAGCGGGACCGCGGCCGCGGTGAGGAGGGCGCCACAGAGGAGGTGCGCGAGCATCCACCCAGAGTATCAGCGCGGTCTCGGGTCGGGCGCCTTTCTCGGTCCCGCGTTTCCGGGAGTGAGTGGACGTGTGCGGCGCGCGCTCCCCGCGGTGCGTGATGGGCGGGGGCCGCGTGTACGCGGACGTCTGCAGCGCGCTCACTCCGCCGCGCGCCGGGCGAGGACGGCGCGGGCGACGTCGACGAAGCGCGCGACGGCGGGCGGCGCCCCCTCGCGGCTGTAGAGCGCGAGCAGCCGGGTCGTGGGAGCGGGCGGCGACAGGGGCCGGTACACGAGGCCGCGCGCGTGGAGCGTCCGGACCGACGCCGGGACGAGCGTCACGCCGACACCCGCGGCGACCATCGCGAGCGCCGTCGAGAGCTCCATCGCCTCGTGCACCACGTGCGGCCTGAACCCCGCCTCGCGACAGTGGCCGAGCACGACGTCCGCCCAGCCCGGCCGCGGCTGGCGCGGGAACAGGATGAAGGGCTCCTCGGCGATCCCGCGCAGCGGCACCGTGCGGGCGCGCGCGAGCGGATGGCCCGCGTGCAGCGCCAGCGCGAGCGGCTCGTCGAGCAGGGGCTCGATGGCGAGCGACGGGTCGTCCGCGGGCGGGCGCCCCAGCCCGAGCTGGATGGCGCCCGTGCGGAGCGCCTGGAGCTGCTCCTCCGTCGAGAGCTCGGAGAGCGACAGCGCGACCCCGGGGTGACGCCGCCGGAACTCCTGCACCAGCGCCGGGACGAGGCCGTAGGTCGCCGAGGCGATGAACCCGACGGCGAGCCCGCCCGCCTCGCCGCGCGCGACGCGGCGCGCGTTCTCCGTCGCCTGCTCCACCCGGGACAGGATCCCGCGCGCGTCGCCGAGGAACGCCCGGCCGGCCTCGGTCAGCCTGACGCGCCGGTGCGCGCGCACGAACAGGTCGAACCCGAGCTCGCCCTCGAGCTGGCGGATCTGCTGCGAGAGCGGCGGCTGCGCGATGTGGAGGCGCGCCGCGGCGCGGCCGAAGTGCAGCTCGTCGGCGACGGCGGCGAAGTAGCGGAGGTGGCGGAGCTCCATCGTTCGGGACCTCGGCGACTGATATTCGAATCATATCGATCGCGGCGAAGTATGTATCGGGAGGCGCGTTATCCTGAGCGCCGGCCGGGAGCGGACATGGCGACCACGACGAAGCGCATCGAGCTCGGGGGCAAGGCGATCGCCGGGGGAAAGCTCCCGCTCGTGTGCGCGCCGCTCGTGGCCGCGACGCGCGACGCG
>JBJMQK010000275.1:0-5495 GCA_045802735.1 Anaeromyxobacteraceae bacterium
TACGCGTGCTGCACGATTGGCTCGGTGACCGCGGCGAGGCCGGGCGACGCTTCTGGCACCGTCTGCAGGCTGCCGGGGTGGAGGCCCGCACGTTCAACCCGTTCCGGTTCGACGCGCCGCTCGCCTGGCTCTGGCGGAACCACCGCAAGTCACTGGTCGTGGATCGCCGCGTCGGGTTCGTGACCGGCGTCTGCATCGCCGACCGATGGGCGGGCGCGCCCGAACGTGGCGTCCCGCCGTGGCGCGACACCGGCGTCGAGATCGAGGGACCCGCCGTCGCGGACCTCGCCGCTGCGTTCGCGGCAGCATGGGCCGACGCGGGACCGCCCCTCCCTGCGGAGGAGCTCGCTGCACGGGGCGATGCCGCCCCGGCAGGCGACGTCGCGTTGCGTGTCGTCGCGACGGAGCCCGCGACCGCCGGCCTCTATCGGCTCGAGCTGCTCGTGGCGGTGCTCGCGCGCCACCGCCTCTGGATCACCGACGCGTACTTCATCGGCGTTCCCTCCTACACGCAGGCGCTCCGCGCTGCAGCGCTGGACGGTGTGGACGTTCGCCTCCTCGTGCCCGGCACGAGCGATCTCGGGATCGTGAAGCGGCTCGGCGTCGCCGGATACCGGCCGCTCCTCGAGGCTGGCGTCCGGGTCTTCGAGTGGAACGGTCCCATGCTGCACGCGAAGACGGCCGTCGCGGACGGGCGGTGGGCGCGGGTCGGATCGTCGAACCTGAATGTCGCGAGCTGGATGGGGAACTGGGAGATGGACGTCGCCGCCGACGACGCCGGCTTCGCGCACCAGATGGAGCAGGCCTTCGTGGAGGACCTCGCAAGTGCGACCGAGGTGGTGCTGGAGGCGGCGCGGGGGCTCCGCCGACATGCGCCCGAGCACCCCTCGTCCGGTCCGCGCGAGCGCGAAGGTTCCGCGGTCGCGGCGGCAGGCGCGCTGCGGCTCGGGAGCGCGGTCGGCGCGGCGCTGGGCGGGCGACGCGTGCTCGGCCCCGCGGACAGCGGGCCGCTCGCGTGGGCGGGCGTGGCACTCCTCTCCGCGGCGCTCGTCGCGACGTTCTTCCCGCACGCCGTGCTGGTGCCGGTGATCGTCGTCCAGATCTGGTTCGGAGTCACGCTCGTCGCGCATGCGATCCGGATGCGGCGCGGCGGGACGAGACGCGTGCAGCCGCGCGTCAGCGACCCGCCTTCGCCCGGAGAACGGTGAACGTCGTCATGTCGAGGTGGTCTCGCATCCTCGTCGTGGCGGCGCTCGCAGGCGCGCTCCTCGCCGGCGTCCTCCTCTTTCCGGTCGACCGCTGGGCCCTCGCGCTCGTGGGCTGGGTCCGGGGTGCCGGGACCGCCGGTGCGCTCCTCTTCGCGGTGGCCTACGTCGCGGCGACCGTGCTGCTCCTCCCGGCGTCCGTCCTGACGCTCGGCGCCGGGTTTGCCTATGGCCCCGCCCTCGGCCTTCTCCTCGTCTCGCCGGTGAGCGTCCTCGCCGCCACGGCGGCGTTCGCCGTGGGGCGCTCCACCGCCCGCGGCTGGGTGTCGCGCAAGGTGAGCGGCGACCGCCGCTTCGCCGCGATCGACGAGGCCGTGGGCGAGAGCGGGTTCAAGATCGTCTTCCTGCTGCGGCTCTCTCCGGTCCTGCCCTTCAACCTCCTCAACTACGCGCTCGGGCTCACCCGCGTCTCGATCCGCGACTACGTCCTGGCGTCGTTCCTGGGCATGCTCCCGGGCACGCTCCTCTACGCGTACCTGGGGTCGCTCGTCACGAGCGCGAGCGAGATCGCCGCAGGGCACGGAGCGAGCGCCGGCGGCTGGCAGAGGGCCCTCTACGTGGTGGGACTCATCGCGACGGTGGCGGCGACCGTCGTCATCACCCGGATCTCACGTCAGGCGCTGGAACGCGCGCTCGCCCGCGAGCGGGCGGCCCCTGTCGCCCGCGAGCTTCACACCTGAGGAGATGGACGTGCACGACCGTGGCATCCTCTGCGTCTTCGCGAAGCCGCCCCGCCCAGGGGAAGTGAAGACGCGCCTGGCCGAGGAGATCGGCGCGGAGTCGGCCGCTGCGCTGGCGCGGGCCTTCTTCCTCGATACCTGGCGCGTGGCGACGAGCCTCCCGTGGTCGCGAGCCGTCCTCGCGACGACCGACACCGAGGCGCCGGAGTGGGCGGGCATCGCACCGATCTGGCCGCAGGGCGGCGGCGACCTCGGCGACCGGCTGGAGCGCGTCCTCGAGCGCGCGCTCCGCTCTGCGCCGTTCGCCGTGGCCATCGGGACCGACTCGCCCGGCCTGCCCCGGCGGTTCCTCGAGGCGGCGCGGGGAGCTCTCGCGACGACCGACGCCGCGATCGGGCCGTGCGAGGACGGAGGCTTCTACCTCCTCGGCCTCAGGCGCTGCCCGCCGGGGCTCCTCGCGAGCCTCCGGTGGAGCGCCGCGGATACGTTCGCCGAGACCGTCGCGCGCCTGCGCGAGCACGATCTCACGGTGGAGCTCCTCCCACCCTGGTTCGATGTCGACCGGAGGCAGGATCTCGCGCGCGTGCGCACGCTCCTGTCGCGGAGGGAGATCGAAGCCCTCGAGACCGAGCGCGAGCTGGAACGGCTGTACGGGAAAGCCAGGTAGAGCACATGGCCGAGGTCTCCGAGCTCCCGCTGTGGGTGCGTGCGTACCTCCGCATGTACCGCTGGCGCCGCATCGACCCGGTGCCGCTGGCGCGGCGCACGAAGCCGGTCGCCGAGAGCCGCGTCGCCCTCGTCACGACGGCGGGCCTCGTGCCGCCGGACGCACCTCCATTCGACGCCACGGTGAAGGGTGGGGACTTCTCCTACCGCGTCATCGGCGCCGACACCGACGTCGCAGCGCTCGAGGAGCACCACCGGAGCGAATCGTTCGACCACGCCGGGATCGCGCTCGACCGGAACCTCGCGTTTCCGCTCGACCGGCTGCGCGAGCTCGCCGCGGCCGGGGAGATCGGCGACGTCGCGCCGCGGCACCTCTCGTTCATGGGCTCGATCACCGCTCCCGGCAGGCTCTCGACGCGGACTGCGCCCGAGGCGGCCCGCCTCCTCCTCGACGACGGCGTGGATCTCGCGCTGCTCGTGCCCGTCTGACCGATGTGCCATCAGGCCGTGGGCCTGATCCAGGCGGAGATCGAGCGGCTCGGCATCCCGACGGCCTCCATCACCATGCTCCCCGACGTGACGCGTGCGGTGCGCCCGCCGCGCGCGCTCGCGGTCCCGTACCCGCTCGGCTATCCCCTGGGCGCGCCCCGCGACGTGGAGCTTCAGCGACGCATCGTGTGTGCGCTGCTCGCCCTCACCGCACGTGAGGAGGTCCCGCTGCTCACGCGCTTCGAGCCCGAGGCGCCTGCGGTTCCCGCCGCGTGACGCTCCGCTCAGGCGGAGCGCCCGTTCGAGCCTCCGGGTCCGGCGAGCCGTCCCTCTCGCGGGGGACAACCACTCTTCCGCGAGGGTGCCTAGCTCTAGGATGCAGGTGCAGGGCGGGTCGATCCTGCAGATGCGTGGCGCGATCGAAGCGCGCCAGGAGTCTTGCCAGGCGGTACCGCACACACGCAGTCCGTCACCGGCCGCGTGCGCCTTGATGGGACCGGGGATTCCTCGAATGACCCAGTGGACCGATGCGAACTCAGCGCGGCAACTCGCCGGCCGGCATCCGTCCGACGAGACGGCGTCCGGTCTCATGCTCGCGGTCGAGCAGCAGCGCGGGCGCCGCACCGAGCTTCGCAGGCTGGCTCGCCCCGGGAGCGACGGCGCGGTCCCGGGCAGCTTCGACGCGGCGGCGGAGGGTGAGGACCACGTCGTCTCCGCGGCCGAGCGCCTCGTCCACGAGCGCGCGCTGACGCGGCAGGTCGCGGCGATCGCCGCGCGCGTCTCGGCCATCACCGACCTCCGCGAGCTGGAGGCGAGCATCCCACAGCTGGCGCTGGCGCTGTGCTCCGGCTGTGACGCCGCGCTGCTCCAGGTGGACCGCGACGGCGTCGCCGAGCTGCTGTCGGCCTGCGGGGCCTCGTTCCAGGTCCCGCCCGCGCCCCGCGGCGGGTCCGCGACCGCCTCCGACATCGTGCTCGTCCCGCTGGACGACGGCGAGGAGGGGGCGCTGCTCGCGCTCCACCGGGCGCCGGGCAGCGTCGGTGTGTCCGCCTCCGAGCGCGACCACCTCGCGCTCTATGCGTCGGTGGCCGGCGCGGCGCTGGGCCGGGCGCGGGCGCGGGCGGCCCTGCGCGACGCGGCAGCGCGCGACGCGGCGACCCTCTCGACCATTCGCGACGGCATCCTCGCCGTCGATGTCGAAGGGCGCGTTCGTTCGGTCAACGACGCCGGGGCCGCCGTGCTCGGCCTCTCCCGCGAGCAGCTCGCCGGCCAGCGCCTGCGCGACCTCCCGGGGCTGGGTCGGCTCGCCATGGCGCTCGCCGCCACGCCAGATCAGGCGTCCGAGGTCGTGACGCTCCCGCGCGGAGAGGTCTCCTTCCGCCTGCAGCGCCACGCCGGCGGGCTCGTCGCGATGCTGCGCGACGCCGCGACCGAGCAGGTCGCCTCGCAGCGGACCGTCGGGTCGCTCGCCCGCTACACCTTCGAGCAGATCGTCGGCCTCGCGCCCGCGATGCGGGACGTCGTCGAGGACGCGAGGCACATCGCGCGCTCCGACATCCCGGTGCTCATCAACGGCGAGAGCGGCACCGGGAAGGAGATGCTGGCGCAGGCGATCCACAACGCCTCGCCTCGCGGCGCCGGACCCTTCATCGCGATCAACGTCACGGCCATCCCGGCCGAGCTGCTCGAGAGCGAGCTGTTCGGGTACGAGGGCGGGACGTTCACGGGCGCACGCTCCGCCGGCCGGGCCGGCAAGTTCGAGCTGGCCGGAAACGGCACGATCCTCCTCGACGAGATCGGCGACATGCCGCTCGATCTGCAGGCGAAGCTCCTTCGCGTGCTCCAGGAGCGCGTCGTGCAGCGCCTCGGCAGCGCTCGCGATGTCCCGATCCGGGCGCGCATCATCGCCACGACGCACCGCGATCTCGTCGAGGCCGTGAACGCCGGCCGGTTCCGCCTCGACCTCTACCACCGCCTGTGCGTGCTCCAGCTCCACATCGCGCCGCTGCGCGAGCGCCACGGCGACTTGGCGATCATCGTCGAGCATCAGCTGCGGCTCCATCGCGAGCGCACCGGGCGCAAGGTCCGCGTCGCGCCGGAGGTGCTCGCGGCGCTGCAGGCTCACGCCTGGCCCGGGAACGTGCGCGAGCTCCTCAACGTGCTCGAGGGGGAGCTGTGCCTGCTGCGCGACGGCGCGGACGTGCTCACGCGCATCCCGCCGATGCTGCGGCACCTGGGCCCCGCCCACCCGGCGCGCACCCCCAGCGAGGCGGCCGCTCCCCCTCCGTCGCTCTTCGATCTCGAGCGCCGCGCCTGCGAGGAGTCGCTCGCCGCGCACGGGGGCAACGTCGGGCGCGCGGCGCGGGCGCTCGGCGTCGCGAAGAGCACGCTCTAC